>JBDTWG010000652.1:0-1517 GCA_040006855.1 Nitrospira sp. | reverse complement strand
TCCAAAGCCCGAAAGGCCGGCGTGAAGGTTCCTAAACGGGGGTCCAAGTCGAAGAGCACAGGCTCTCGCAGGAAGGCAAAGTCAAAGTCCTAGTACAACTGAGTCAATCGTGAGGGCCGGAAGAAAATGAAAGAAAAAGCGGTCTTTTTTGCTACGAAGGGGATGGTGGGGAGCGAGGGATTGTATGCCGACCCTCCTTCACCCCCGCTCAGTTCCGAAGAGTGGAAGGCGTTTCGCCTGCTGACCCTGGCCGGCTATACCATCGTGTTGTTTACGACGGATACCGCTCCCATTTATGCAGAGTGCCGGACTAAGAAGGTGAGCAGCGGTTCTGAGGCTGCGAGGAGTCACTCCGTTTCTCAGCATTCAGTTGATCTGAGCAAGCAGGTGACCGCACTCCTTCAAGCGACAGCCACTTTGCAGATCGACTTGTCAGGCTCATGGATGGTCGGTGATCGGCTCGATAGCATTGAAGTCGGGCGGCTCGTAGGGTGCAACACTGTATTTGTGATCGATGGAAGCGAAGCGGGCTGGGAGATGACGGCTATGCGTTGGCCTCACCTCATCGCAGGTGATATCTGGGAAACCGCTTGTTTGATTGTGACGAATGATGGGTGCTCTGTTGAGGGCTTATCATCCAGTATCGAGGATGACATGGACAGCGCATGAACATGTTTTCATGACCTCTTTCATGTCCTGGCCGAGTCTGACGTGCGCCAGATTTCCCACCCAAACGTTCCTCACCCCAACGGGCATCTCGAATTACCGGACGAGGCCCACGACTCCTACACGGATTCGCGCTCCTCTCTTAGGCCAGTCCGCCTTATTGTCCAGAACCCGGTCCCGGTTTAAACAAATAAGTTGGTCGACGATTTCACCGCAGGCGAAACAACGCCATGCTGCGGCCTCATGATTCATCAACCCGCCATCCCAATCTCGGAGCTCAACCGGAAACATCATACTGTGACATCGATGACAGCGCATATGTGCACCTCTTGATTGAATGAGCCCCATCTTAAAAAGGACCGAAGGAATTAGGCACTAGGAGCTCCCCTAGCTTCAGCACATATCAGGGCATCCGCGTATGACCAGGGGACTCCCTAGTGGGCAGAAATGTAAGCCCTCCGTACAGTAACTACGAAGCAGGATAAGTGGCCGGTATCATGCCATCCCTATCCATCGCTCCCTTTTCAGGGCTAATCAAACAAGCGAGGTGATCTGGTGCGTCTTTTCAAAACACAGGGTGGAATCCTGGCCTGCTTTATCACAATGTGTGGGGCGCTCCTGTTCTTGGTAGATAGCGGGGCGCTCGTGCAGGCAGAGAAGCCCAAAGATGCAGCGGGGATTAAGGAAAACCCGGCGATTGAGAAAACCAAGGAAAAGGGGTTTGAGGGAGTCGATTTTTCCTATGATTTGTTCGGCGCACCTCCTGGTCAATCCGCCACCAAGATCGCGGAAGACGCCATGGCCAAAGACGTGGCGGATAAACCCAAGGTGATGGCAAAGCAGGCGCGCTT
>JBDTWG010000651.1:0-1534 GCA_040006855.1 Nitrospira sp. | reverse complement strand
GATTCGATGAATACGAGGCCGAACGGTTCCGGCCAATCGTAGGGACATAACTGCGCGTAGGCGTCGCCCAAAAAGTCATCTTTCTCAAGATCCGTCACCTCGCCGACGTATTCGATCAGCGGATGGTCGAGAAGCGGTTCGATCACCTCACGATAGTACTCGAAATTCGTCGGGTCGATTTTGGCTCCAATTCGCAAAGGCATCTCCACACGCTTGGCAATTTCAATGGCTTGATCGAGCCCCTTCTCCGGGGCTATTCGGCCGAGAAAGACTAAATATTTACCTTGATGGGCATGAAAGGAATAGAGGTCCTTCGGCAGGCCGTGGTGGACGGTGGCCTGCCAATTCAAAAAGGGAAGGGGTGCCCGTTGCGCTTGTGAAATTGATACAACGGGGAGATCTGAAAATGTCTTGAACACCGGAATGAGTTCTGGAAGATCCAGTCGCGCGTGGAGTGTCGTCAGGACCGGCGTGAGGCTTCGTCGGGCCAACGGAAAAGACAAGAACTCCAGATGTGAGTGAATGATATCGAACTCTTTCGCCGAGCTGAAGACTCGCTCCAACATAGCGATGAGGGGCGCGTCATAGTTGGTGATGACTTTGGACAGGCGGAGCGCTTCAGGACACATGGGGATCAGCTTGGCCTTCGTGGTCGAATCGCCGCTGGCAAACAGAGTCACCTCATGACCCTGTCGCACCAACTCCTCTGTGATGAAGGACACCACCCGTTCCGTTCCTCCGTACAAGACCGGTGGAACACTCTCCCACAACGGCGCGACTTGGGCGATCTTCATGTGTGGAGCTCCTTTTATGAGATGATGAAGACGAATAGGATACAGTCTCAGCCGGTTCGCAATCGCTTTTCCTCTGCTTCATGTCGCCGACCGGCCACATAGTGAGAGCAATGTGAGAGCAATCATAGCGGCGGTGGTTGAGCGCCCGAACTAGGTGGCTCCCTAGTACTGATGCACCCGCCTCTACGGAGATGATGGCGCACTCGATTCAAGACAATCAGTGTTCCGCTGAGAGGAGACAGCCTTGCAGATAGAGTCAAGAAATCCGGTGGTCATAGTCGGAGGAGGATTTGGCGGGCTGGCTGCCGCGCGATCTCTCGATCAGGCAGACATCGAAGTCATTCTGATCGACAAGGTCAATCATCATCTCTTTCAGCCGTTGCTCTATCAAGTGGCCACGGCAGCACTCTCTCCCGGCGATATCGCATGGCCGCTGCGGACCTTATTACGGTCCCAAAAGAATGTTCGGGTGATGCTGGCCGAGGTGCAGAAGATCGATCGTGCCGCGCGTTGCATTGAACTGGTACAGGGCGAGCCGGTTCATTATGGCAGTCTGATTCTTGCGCCGGGATCCCGTCACTCCTACTATGGACATAGTGAATGGGAAGCAGATGCGCCGGGATTGAAAACACTGCCTGATGCTTTGGAGCTTCGTGAACGCATGCTTATGGCGTTCGAGGAGGCGGAACAATCGAAGGAAATGTCGGAGGTGCGTGAACAGCTCACGTTTGCCATCGTCG
>JBDTWG010000650.1:0-1541 GCA_040006855.1 Nitrospira sp. | reverse complement strand
TGTCACCACGGGTGGAGGGGTGCTCCCTGCAGGCCCGTGCTGAAAATCATACCCCAGATGCGTGCCCTGATTCTCACGAAATCGCCCGTACTGATCGTCGTAGAGACCGTTCCCTTGCTCCGCCATTCGCTCCACCTCTTGCCTGATCTATCAACCTTCCTCACACCGCACAACGCAGGATCATCCTGAAGATGAATCGCGGGCGCGCGGCTGGGAACCGATAGTACACGGACCCCTTCGCACTCCGCAATGGGACCGCTTCCTTGTGTTATAGTACAGTCGCTATACGTACCCGTTGCGATCGCGAATACGAGGTTTGAGGATGAATCTTGATCAGCACCCTCCGCGTCGGTGGAGCGAGACCCTGGCGGGCATGATCTGGCTACCTCGGTTGATTGACAAGGTGCGCGCCTTCCAGGCCGGCACCCTCGGAACCTATGCCTATCCGTCGGCTCTCGATCAATCCTTCATGCGCCGATTCCAACTCACGCCGGCGTTTATCGAACCCCTGGTTCGTGAGACCCCATCGGACGACGCCATCGGCGCAGTGATACGACAGCACGTGCGCCTGACAGATGAAGAGGTGGCGCGCCGTTGCACGGTATTCCGTGAGAAATACCGGCTGGCTTTTTCCGTCCTGGATCGCGATGATGGCTATGTCCGCGGGCTAGGCTACCCCATTCCTCGCTTTCTCCAACCTCCGCTCTGGCGATGGTATCAACGCTGGTCTGCACAGAAAGCTTCCGCCACGTCGATCTGATGCGATGCCGTCACGCTATATCTATTGAGCCTCTCAGACAAAAAGTCGTCCGCCCCTTCACCTCGCGCCGCGCCCGATGGCTGTTAGGGCTGGTGGTGGGCCTTTTGGTAGGCGCGGCCGCGGTCCCGAGTTTGGCAGCAGGCCTGCTTGAACCGCCCACGCCACTCACGCAAGCCTTACAGTTGATTTCCAGCGACCGCATGTTGACAGATATCCGCTCACTGACTGCACCGGAATTCAATGGACGCCAAACCGGAACCCCCGACGACCTGGCATCCGCTGAGTTTGTTCAAGGCCGATTTCTAGATCGGCATGTGAAGCGCTCGCCCGGCTCTGCCTCCGACACCTTGCACGACCATCTCTCCGACCGGACCTGGATCCAACCCACTGCTGTTCGCAGCACGACGATCGGTCATGCTCCCATTCTGCGCCCCCTATTCGCATCCGACTCTCTGCCCGCCTTGATCGGCACCGATTACCTTCCCGTATTCGATTCTCCCTCTGCAGACCTCCAGGCGCCCATTGTGTTCGTGGGCTATGGAATTTCTGATCCCGCCGGCGGAATCGACGAATACGCAGGAATGGATGTGCGGAATAAAGTAGTCCTGTTCCTCCGGGGTAAACCCGAGCGATATGGAAAACAGGTGTCCCACGCAGACAAGGCGCGCACAGCCCAAGCACGTGGAGCCATCGGCTTACTGACTGCTACCGGGCCCATCCTCAACGCGTATGAAACTCGTCGCGGGATCACAGGCCGGCCAAGCGCTTTTTACGGGCTGAC
>JBDTWG010000649.1:0-1542 GCA_040006855.1 Nitrospira sp. | reverse complement strand
CTCTCTCCGTTTGATACAACAAGGTATTTCTTTGGCCTGCGACCGGTCGCCGTTTCTCCAATCGGCATCAGCGAATTTTTCACCGCCTATGGTGTGCAGGTCTTAGTCAGCGAGGCTCTGTGGATTTGGCTGCCATCAGCGGCACTATTCCTGGCCTTTCGCCTGCTTCAACGCATGAGGTCGGACCAGCCAGTCGGAGAGCTCTCTCCACCCTAGTGAAAGGGCAGTGGGCCTGGGATGCTCCGCCTGAGACCAGAGGTCCGCTCCCTGCGGTGCCTCGTTGGAGCGAGACTTAGGCAACCTTCTTCGACTTGACTCGATCATACGGGGGATACAGCGTCCGTTCTTCGCGGCCGATTCTGAGGCCCAACAGTCCGATGAATCGCTCGAGGTCCGCACCGAACTGCACCGCATATTGGACATCCGACTTGATCCTCTCGGTGACGGCATCCGGATCATCATAGCGGGCGAAAAACTCCAGGGCTTGCGGCACGATCTGTTCCAGTTCCTTGCCGAAACTGCTTAACAGCGACCTAAGGGAAGGATCGGATGCGGCGGCCGCTTGTAGCGTTGGATACAACTCGCGATTTTCCTTTATCTAGGTGTTCCAGCAGGTTTGCTTTTACTCCCTGCAGCATGTCGACGCTTTCCCTTGCCGGGCGTCGGAAATCCGCCGCCAGCTTTAGCGTCTGTTTCAACTGCACATGGTCGGACTTGAGTTCTTCCACGAGTCTTGACATAGGCCTCCTCAGATCAAAACGACCTCGGGTCACGTCTATCAGTATGTAAGCCTAGCAAGAGCGCCTCCTTAGTCAAGTGAGACCTGGTGTGAGGTGAACGGTCGGGAGTGGTACGGACCCCCTCTCACTCATCAGTGAGAGGGGGTGAAGATCAGAGACCCGGGCTGCGGAGAACATCGATGTCGATCACCAGAATCCCAGTAACTGACAACTATTTCTGCGTCGTTTCGAGCCATACGCGTTCCGCTGACCATGTGAACCCTGCGAGAGAATCATTGCGCCGATCCACCGCTTGAATGGCAATGGTCACATTCTGCGCGTCTGCAAGGTGCGTGGTGAGGAGTTTCAGTGCCCGTGTGACATCGATGCGCAAGGCTGGCAGGCGTCGTGGCTCCGACATGGTCGGTCGTACCGCCACGATGCCTGCCGAGCCCAGGACCAGGATCTGTTGTTCCTCCGTGACGGTCGTCACGCGAAGCTTGAATGGTCGGTCTCCCGGTGCAGTCACCCCTTCGAGCACCAGCCAAATTCTGGACGCGTTCTGCCATTGCGCCGGCAGCGCGACGGTGAAGTGATGTTTCTCTTCGTCGGCATGGACCGGCATGGACAGACTCGCTATCAGACTCAGCACCAGGAAAACCACTCGCCTCGTCATTTGTCCTCGCGTTCGACCTCCGCGATCGTGAGGTGGACGTCCTTTGCCCGCACAGGGATCACTGTTGGATTCTGATTCTTGCCCTTTCGCTCCACCAAGGCAAGCCGCACAGGACCCTGAGCACCGCTGAGTGCATCGAGCATCGGA
>JBDTWG010000648.1:0-1553 GCA_040006855.1 Nitrospira sp. | reverse complement strand
GGCGAAAATTGCAGGTATTTCGGTAGGGATGCCAGCGAGCAGGGCGGCCTGAGCGAGAACTGCGCAGGGCGCGGAAGATCGGTGTTCGCCCGTTGCGCCGACTCTGTGAAAAGAGTATTTCTTGTGACATTCCCACCCCGAAAGGAGGCTCCCATGACACGCTTCCGACTCCTCTCCTTCACCGTTGGGCTGCTTCTCTCCTGCGCATCTCTGGCGTCAGCGGAACTGCTTGCCCTCCTCAACTATGAGAGTAAGCCGAATCAGCCGGTAAGACGCGAAGGGATCGCGATCATGGACATCGATCCCGAGTCTGCGGACTTCGGGAAGATTTTGATGGAGATCCCGCTTCCATCCGACCTCGTCGCGCACCACATCTTCTTCAACCGCGATCGAACCAAAGCCTACGTCACGGCGTTGGGGAAAAGCCTTCTGCACGTCATCGATCTCACGCGCTTCCCTTACCGGCTGCGCGCGATCGACGTGCCGGACTGCCAGGTCGGCGAAGATCTCGTGGTGTCGGAAGATAACCGGACCTGGTTCCTCACCTGTATGGGCTCAAGCACGGTGATCATGGGTGATGCCGTGAAAGATAAGCCGATCAAAACCATCCGCACGCCAGACGGCGGGATGGCCTCGGTGCTCTATCCCCACGGCATCGCGATCCACAATGGGATCGACCGCGTGCTGATCACGAGCACGGTCAAGCCGGACATGTCGGAGGCGGGAGATTCGATCACGGTCATCGAGGCCAGCACCGGCACGGTGCTCTCGACGCACCGGGTGTCTTCCAAGCCCGCCAAATCCGCTCCGGTGGAGGTCATGTTCGCACCCAACTCGAACCCGCCGGTGGTGCACATCACCAACATGCTGGAAGCGACGCTCTGGGTCGGGATCTGGGATGCGGCGAGCAAGTCATTCTCGTTCCAGCAGGCGGACGACTTCGGCGCGAGAGAACAGGGGATGCCGCTGGAGATGCTCTATAACGCGAAGGGGGACCGCTTGTACGTCACCACGGCCAAGCCAGGGTTCGTGAATCTCTATGACAACACCGATCCGCGAAAGCCGAGGTTTCTCCAGGCCATCCCGGCTGCGGCCGGCGCGCACCATACCGTGCTCTCGCCGGATGAGCGGTATCTGTTCGTCCAGAACAGCCTGCTCAATCTCGAAGGCATGAGCGACGGCTCCATCACGGTGATCGATTTACAGCAGGGTGGACAGGTCAAAGGCAGCATCGATACGTTGAAAGCAGCCGGCTTCAACCCCAACTGCATCATGCTGCTGCCGAATCATTTCCGGCAGGCCGACTGGCGTGCGAGTCAGAGCCTGCAGTGATCCGCGGCAAGGAGTGGCCACACGTGTAGCTGTCGAACGGTGAGGCAGCGGTGGGTGACCGAGGAACGTCGACAGGCAGTGTCGCGCTGGGTCCGCCATCTCTCCGGCTGGCTAGATTTAGATCTCACTCTATACATGAGGTATGAGTGCTGTGTTGAAACCCTAGTCTGTAGGCAAAGGGTCATCTCGACTGTAGCTCTTGTTATACTTTAGGTATCCGC
>JBDTWG010000647.1:0-1565 GCA_040006855.1 Nitrospira sp. | reverse complement strand
AGTGCTGGGACTTCTTGCGCCAGCGCCGCGCCCTTCGTGACGTCGGGCTTGACCCGGACGAAGCGGAAGTTCGCCCGCCGCAGGTCGTCGAGAATTATGAGCAGTAGGGATTCCTCGGCACCGAGTGGGACGATAGTTGGTGCGTACCGCTCTTGAGGTGATCCGACCGCAACCCTAATCGCCGTCTGGGCGTGGTTGATATCCATACCTTTGTAAAGAGACCCTCGCAGCGATCTTGCGAGCCGGCCCGTCACGCGCCGAGAAATGCTTGATTGCATGACCTGACCCTGATTCTTCTCTATGCAGATAGGGCGGTGTCACAGTCCTGCGTGGGTTGTCATAATGCGCATCCAAACAGCCCGAAGAAGAACTTCAAGCCCCAGGACGTAATGGGCGGAATTCTGCTGACTATTCCCCTGCCGCAATAGGCATGATGATGCGCAACGAACCAGGCTTAGCGGATTAACTGATCATATTCGGCGTGTGTCCCGATCCAAAACCAAACAATTCCGTCCGCAGATTCTACCCCGACCGCTCGGTAACCGAGAATGACGCGAGCGGACCAATAACGGCCAACTTTCTTGAAGTGTAAGGACGGATGCTGGGGATTTACTTTCAGTAGTGCGAATGCTTTATCGGCCTGTTCGCGGACCGGGGCGAGGAGAGCGTTATAGCAGGACCAGAACTCTGGCGAAGCATGGTGAATCAAAGCTTCGTTGACTGCCCCGAAGTGTGGGCACGAAGAGCCTCGTCGCCCAAGACATCGAGTTTGCCGGCTTGAACGTCTGCTTCAAACTGACGATCCCAAGCCGCGGCGTCAAACGCGCCATACCAGGAGCGGAACGCGGCAAGTTCAGCTGGAGAAAGTTGCTCAATCTGTTGTTCGATCGCTTCGACTTTGCTCATGTAGCACCTTGTTCGAAGTATACCAGCCTCGGTATCGCATGTCAGCCATTTGAGACGCCTTGGGTTCATGAGGGACATGGTGGGGCTGCTTGGTTGGCGGCAATAACGTGGTCACAATGACTCTCCACTCTCTTTCCTCCTGAAACCCGTGATGTTTTGTGCACAGAACTGTGAAAAGGAGCAGTTTGAGTGTCGTGGCTATCGCTTTTTCCAAGCTGAGGGTTCGTATGTAGTCACAGTTCTCTTCTACTCTCTTGATCGTCTTTCCGAACCTATCTTGGAATTCAGGTAAAGATAAATAGTTTACCGGGCTAGAGTATACGTCGAGTGCATGAGAGGCGCTGAGCATCGGGGCGTGGTTCAAGACAAGTGCGACTCCAGTGCCTCCACCGTATGCCCTCCACATCGAGAGTCCTCCAAGGTCGTTTTCTGCTCCTGGATGCTCTGACAGGGATGTGATGTATGACTCTTGACGGATGCTCTTTTTCCAATTGCCGAAATTCTGAGCCACTTCATCAGACAAGTCAGGAAAACATTTGCCGATCAGCTCCTTGAGGTTACGGCCTGAGGCGCTTTCGTAAGCAGTCTCAAGGCATTCGAGCCCTGACCTTCCCCCAATTCCGTGGACACCTGGTTAAGCGACTGCGGCCCTCGCTTCA
>JBDTWG010000646.1:0-1567 GCA_040006855.1 Nitrospira sp. | reverse complement strand
AACGCATATCGAGTCAATTCGGCATTATTCTTCAAACTCATTTTGTCCAAAATCCTCGCGCGATAGGTGCTGATCGTAGTGACGCTCAGATGAATGCTTTCGGCAATATCACTGACGGTCTGCCCCGAGGCAATGAGGCACAACACTTCGTACTCTCGATCCGACAATCGTTCATGCGGCAACTTGTCGACCCCGGTCCTCACCGTGAGCGCCAGCGCCTCTCCCACCGATGCGCTGACATATTGTCCGCCTGCCAACACTTTTTTGGCCGCATGCACTAACTCTTCCGGTGCGCTGGCCTTCGTTAAATATCCCGCAGCGCCAGCCTTGAACATGCGGATGGCATATTGATCCTCAGGGTGCATACTCAAAATCAACACCGGCAACGTCGGCGCCAGTTGTTTCAACTCCTTGAGCACCTCCGGGCCGCTTCGTCCGGGCATGCTGATGTCCATGACCACGAGATCGCAGGGATGCTCGCGCACGTGGTCAAGCATTTCTTGGGCATTCCCACATTCCGCCATACTGGCGCCTTCGAATCCTTCCTCAAGAATATCCTTCACGCCGCGGCGAAAGGAGGGATGATCATCGACGACCAGAATCCGCACCGTCGCTGTTGTTCGCATTGTCACCCCCATCGTTCCACTCTCCTTCCGGTTAACGAGGCAAATGAAGCAGGATCGTGGTCCCTTCGCCTTCCCGTGTATTGATTTGCACATCTCCACCAAGAAGACCGGCGCGTTCCCGCATTCCCAACAGTCCGAAGGACTTCGCATCCATGAGCCGGTCATGCGGAATACCTCGCCCATTGTCGCTCACCTCCAGCAGCAACCCCACGCCTTGATCTTCCAATTGTACCTGGACCTCGGTCGCCTGGGCGTGCCGAGTGACATTCGTCAACGCCTCCTGACAGATTCGAAACACCGCCGTGGCATGTTCCGGATCCACGCGCAAATCTTCATGACTGACTGTACAGCGACAGGCAATACCTGTGCGGCGCTGAAAATCACGGCATTGCCATTCGATCGCCGCCACCAGTCCGAGATCATCGAGCACACCGGGACGCAACTCCGCCACGATGCGCTGCACGGAGGTAATCGTGCTGTCTACTTGTGCTTTCATTCCACGAACTTTCTCGTCGACCTTGGCACGATCCCGCGACGCTAGCCGTTCCCCGAATAGCCCGCCCAGGCGCGACAGATCGATCTTCAGGCAGGTCAATCCCACCCCCAGCTCGTCATGCAGTTCGCGCGCGATTCGCCCTCGCTCCTCCTCGCGAATCCCCTCCATCCGACCGGAAAGCTTTCGCAGGCGGCGCAAGGAATCCTGTAATTGTTCTTCGGCGCGTTTGCGATCCGTGGTGTCTTTGAACACGACGACCGCCCCCACGATCTCCCCTCGCTCCTGAATCGGCGTGCTCACATACTCGACTGGAAAACTCGTCCCGTCTTTCCGCCAAAATATGCTATCGACATGTTCTCGCAACTCGCCGCCCGTAATCGTCTCCACAATGGGACAGCGTCCCTCCGTGAATGGCATGCCGCTGAGATCGGTCTGGTGCACCAGC
>JBDTWG010000645.1:0-1572 GCA_040006855.1 Nitrospira sp. | reverse complement strand
GCTCAAAGGATTCACAGCAAGATGGGCTAGTGGGGCGGTTACAGAAGTGCCAGTAGTTCGAGTCTGCGGTGAAACGGATGGCAATTATAATTTCGTCATGCCACGCGTTATGAACCATCCGAAATTTGAAAAAAATCTGCAATTTGCCCTCCAAGTCCAAGCTGTCAGAACTCAGAATTCTCAGGCTGAAGCCTCTCAGGCGGCTGCATTCACCGCGATGTGGTCAGCCGCAAAGCTAGGACAGGTGACACAAAAGCCGGTTCATTGTTCCACATATAACTTGGGCAATACTATTCAACCGAATTGTCAGTGAGTCTGTGCTTGCTGTCAAAGACTCTAATTATAGATGACGCCACAAGATCCCACACTTAGGCGAGGCGATAATGGAGTCAAGGATTCCGAGGTTCCCAAGTATGTCCGGAAACTCAAAAGATTCCTGGGACACGAAGCTCTTGCCAAGGCACAAGCCGACCTTGATAAAGACCTTTCGCACCACGGCGACTGCTACCGTCAGTGGGCACAAATGCTTCGTCCATGGCTCTTTGCGTTCCGTCTGTACGACCAGAAAACAAATAACGGCATCTGCATACCGAAGCAGTGGCCATCAGCAATTCGCGAGCTAGTCGGCGATGCGCGTATGATCTCTGCGTTACATCGCGGCATTCCGGAAAATGTTAGAGCAAAGTATCGGAAGGACCTACTGTTGGTCCAGCATAATGATTTTATGGTCGAGATTGACGCTGCATGGTATTACCATTTGGAGGGTTACAATGTTCAATGGTATCCGCTCGGGCAAGACAAAGTCCCCGAGTTTCGCGTGCGGGGCGGGGGTCTAGACTTCTACGTCGAATGCCGTCGATTTGGCTGGGACCTGAAGGAGCGCGTCAAGACGCCGGCGATAGCGGACACCTGTGACATGATCTACGATGTCATACTGGCTCACGGTTTTTGGGGTGAGGTGAGAGTTGAGTTTTCGGACAACTTTCGTTTTGATCCTGGACGAAGGTCACAGTGGTCAAAGACTTTGGCCGATGCGCTTATTGCGACTCTAACAACTCCTCAACTCGATCCTGGTGTGCAATTCGATCCTGGTGTGAAATTAACACTGACGCTGGAGCCTTCACCAAGCCCAAAGTTTACACTGGAGGAACTTGTCGATCTTACACGGGATAAAAAGCGTTCTGAATTGATTTTCCTTCGATCCAAGCGCGAAGGCGAATCAGGGTTTGATCCTGTTGTCTTTCGGTGTTGTCGCCCGCGTAAGACCCCCGAAGAATTGCTGGATTACATCTACAAAACTCTCAAGGAGAAGGTGAGCACACAGCTTTCAGGCGCCAGAGCGGGCGTGGCTATCGCCCATTTCAGCGGCATATACGATCCAAATGTGTTTAATGATTCAGAAGGGATGCAAAACGTCCTCCGTAAGTTATTCAAACGACGGTATTTGGCGGCTATTATCCTAAAATGCCACGACCTGACAGAAACCCGAGAGACAGAGATTCTTCTCTCCACTCCGGCCAATGTATTCAGGAACCCAGAAACGGATTTTCCGCTGGTTTCTGCGGCCAAACA
>JBDTWG010000644.1:0-1575 GCA_040006855.1 Nitrospira sp. | reverse complement strand
CCGACACCGGCCAGTGGGAATTGAATGTCTTCATTTCATGGCAAGCCGACGAGGAAGAGGAAAGTCGCCATTTCTATTCAACCGGCCGGTATGCGACGGAGGACGAAGCCACGGCCCAGTGCATTGCCTATGGCCAACAGATCGTGGATGGCAAGATTCCCGGCTCATCGGTTGGCTGAAGCAGATGTGTGAGGCTGCCGCTTGCCGAGAGCGACATCGAACGGTCGATTGTGGGGAATGAACGGGGACATTCTGGTTTTCCTGAGTCGGCGGGGAGTCCTGTCGTGAGCGGAAATGCAGAATGTCTCCGTTTCGTCGGCAGGAGTTGGAGGAGAGGGGGGATCTTGCCGAAGGGGAAAGGGTGAATCCAATGCCTAAGCCTGTTGATGTTATTCAGCATGAAACCTATAAAGAGGTCGATATCCGATCTCACCCACGTGAAGTTACAAGGGAGAACAAGCAGCAGTGGAAAATCCGTCTTGATATCACGTTCCCGACTGAGATCTTTACTAAAGTGGCTCCCGAATACCTTGATGAAGAACAATTCCTAACCATACACGAGGCGCACACGGCAGGATTCGCGTGGGGCCGTCGCATCATTGACAAATGGTTAGAAATCCGCAGCATTCCGTCACCGGCGGTAGCCAAAGGTCTGCGGGGTCTGTAACGCCAGGAGATCGCAGCAGATCACAAGCAGGGCCGATGAGAGGTTCGACCTCTGACTAGACCCCCCCCAAGAGCCACAGGAGCTGCGTCATGACAGACTATTTACCATTGCTGTCTGGACTTATCGGCGCCCTCATCGGAGCGGGTGCCTCGGTTGCCGCTCAGATGATTCAGGCTCGGTCTCAAAACAAACGGGACCGCACCAAACTGATTGTCGACATGGCGCTCGCGGATCAGCGGCACAAATTTGAAATCGCCGCCAAGGGCTGTCTTGCCATGACGCTGTACCCTCTTCCTGTGTTTGTGCACTACCATGCTGGTTTGTTGACCCTCCTCGAAAGCAATGCCATGACACCGGAAACACTCAAAACCTTGAAAGAAGAGAATGGTAAAATCATCGACATGCTGGAAGGGAAACCTCCTAGAACATAAACCAATTCGCATTTTGTCTTCGGTGAGGAGTTGTCGATCGTGGAGGCTAGTTCGGCCTAGGTAAGATGGAACAGGCAACGCCCCAACTCTCGGAAGTGCTTTACCACTATTGCCCCTCGGCCGAGGAATGAACGGGGACATTCTGGTTTTCCTGAGTCGGTGGGGAGTCCTGTCGTGAGCGGAAATGCAGAATGTCCCCATTTCACGTTCCCTCAACTCTAAGGACGTTCAGATCGTTACTTTCGATGAATTGCTGGAAAAGCTGCGTCAGCTTCTCTGCTTCTCGACCTCATGAGATGAGGATGTGGCGTCAGCTGAGCTGGGAGAGCAATATAGGGGCAACAATGGGCTCAAGCCGCCGCGCTAACGCGCGCGTCTTAGCCCTGGCATTAGAGCGCACTGAGCACGGTCGGTTTGAGATCAAGCGCAGATCTGATGCCGAGCTTGATCCAGCGCGCGCGGTCGGCATGAATAGTG
>JBDTWG010000643.1:0-1584 GCA_040006855.1 Nitrospira sp. | reverse complement strand
CGGTTGCGCATCACCGTTGTTGGCTCATTCGTCGAGCCTAAGAATCACGGTTTGGAAAATGAGACGATATCGTAGGGAGATGAAGGTAAAACCATACAGTCAAAAATGCATGGTATTCATGTGAAGGCAAAACCACACGCGTAATAACACTGGTACTATGGGAAAAAATATACCAGCTTAATGGCAGGTATATAGGGGCGATGGGGCAGAGAAAACCTTCCGGCCTAGAAGAGTCGTCAGATTGGCCCCTCCTCCTCCATAGCGCGTATTTGGCTACTTCGACGGTCGCTTGGAGGCTGAGTTGCTCCATGGTTTGATCCTTGGGAAACTCGACTGTAGAGGCGGAAACCTTAGACGGGCCGGCCATATCCTCCCCGCATAACCTTCCGTCAGAAGTTGAACCACGTCGCCCGACCGGGATGCGAGTTTGAGCCCTCACATTGCCCCGCCATCAGACTGCGCAACAGGCTTTCAATGAGGCCTCGGTGGTCCGAGGGTCAGTATTAGACATTGCAGGTACGTGCATATGGCCTGTCCCAATTCTTCGCCCACGCACCGCTTGAGGGAGGAAGCGGCAGCATCGGCCTCACATGTCGCCCGTGGCTGGTTATGAATATGACTCTCACCCGAGGATGCTTGACTTTCAATAAACGGGCCATGTGGATCCCGTTCAAAACCGGCATCGAGACATCAAGCTCATAATGTCCGGTTTCAATAGGAAGAGGGCCTCCCGTGAGGGCGGGTCCGTGAGGATGCTGTCTGGGAAGCGCACGAACCGGACGCGTGGGACTGGATGATCATGATCGCTGCTATAGGCGCGGAATAAACGACACGCGCAGCCTCAAGACCCGCTCTCGTATTCGCAGCTTATTCTAGGGGATTGAACCTATTTGCCGCCTCGTCGCTTTAAGACACCTGGTCGGTACGTATAAAAAATCACTTAGCTGAATCTACAAGCGAATACTCTTTTATGACCAGAGACCCAGCGCTCTGGCGATTGTCTCGAGTCATAACGATGACGATCGTCACCATTCTGACGATACCGGGCTCCAAGGCCCGGGCCATAACACCGTGTCGGGAGACTCAACCGTTGCGCGAGCAGCCTTACGACATCACATTGTCGGAGAACACCATAGTAGCCTTCACTGCCCTGGCCTCCCAGTTGCTTTGACCCAACGGGTATGCTACCCAGTCTGCCTGACGCCTATGCTGGATTCGCCACTATGCACCCTATTCTCTCTCGTGCTTTTCAGGGCCTCCTGACCGTCCTCACGGCGGTGCTGTTGCTGGCCTGCCACAGTGCCGCACCCATCACGGAAGGATATCCCCACCAGGAATCGTTGCGGGGTAAAAGCAGAGAACAGGTCCTGGCCTGCGCGGGCACGCCGTTACGCGAGTGGCAGGACGGAGAGTTCACCCAGCTTCGTTATTACCGCGAAGCGCCTCTGCTCGAAGAGTCCATGGTGTCGTCAAAGAGCAGCCGCCCGACAGTGCATCATGGCTGTTGGGCAACCGTGATGCTTCAACACGATCGAGTCGACCAGGTTCAGTATCGTTTCGCGCCCAGGTCGGTCGATGCCTCTA
>JBDTWG010000642.1:0-1584 GCA_040006855.1 Nitrospira sp. | reverse complement strand
CTCTTCCAGTTCCTGCTTGGCCTCATCGACCCCTGCCACGTCGGCGAACGTGACCCTGACTTCCTTTTCCACATAGATCTTGGCTTTGCTCTGGCCGACCGTCATGAACCCCTGGCTCTGACCCATGCGGCGTAGGAGAAACCACCAGACGCCGAAGAAGAGTGCGATCGGAACAATCCACGACAGGAGATCGCGGATCACGGTGCTCTCGATGACGCCTGTCACTTTGACCTGGCGCTGGGCCAAGTCCCGCACCAAGTCGGGATCTTCGATTCGGATGGTATTGAAGTTCTTGTCGTCCTTCATCTTCCCGTGAATGGCATGTGTCGAGACGGAGATCTCGGTTACGGTGCCTGCCGCCACGGCCTCTTTGAATTCGCTGTAGGGAATTTCCGTGGGATTGAAGAACGAGGGGAGAAACGTCTGGATCAGGATCAGGACCCAGAGGGCGATGAACATGTACCAGATGGAGAACTGTCTTTGCTTGGGATCCATGTAGCCTAATTCCCCAAGGGTGAGAGGATGCTCTGCCGGCTGCCGTGTTTGTTTGCTTCACGACATCACCATAGCATCCAATAGGTCAATTCTTCTTGGGACGAACTCGCTCGGAAAGTACCGGATACTGAGCCGATCCCATCCCGAAATTGCCGCTGGCAGCGTCGGCCGCAATAACGCGAAGCGTAATGCCGTCAGGCGCGTCCTTGGAAATCGGGACGAAGAAAGGCGCTTCGAATCGGCTTTTCTCTCCCGCATAGAACATCTGCAAACGCTCGACCACGCGGTCTCCTATCAGCAGTTCGCCATAGATCTGAATTTTTCGGGAATCCCAGTCGCTGTGCGGTCGTACCAGCGAGCCTGACAGGGTGCGCACCGAAGCCTGTAGCATTACGTCTTCCTTGGCAATGAGGGACTCGCCCGGTTTTGGATGCTCGACTTGAACCAGATAGCCGTAGAGCTGTAGCACGATGCCGTCGTTGGTCAAGTCGTGCCCGGGAATGAGGAGGAGCGTCTTGCTGGTCCGTTGCAACGCGCTGGGATAGGCCAATGGACCTTCCGCGGCAATCTCCACCAATGTCGGGCGTGCGAGTTCGAGGGTGGTGGTGAACGAGGCCGCCGACCGTCCGCTATAGATCGGTTCCTCCATGAGGTGCGGGGTGCGCATGATCTGGCTTTGGTCGCCCGGTTCTCCCTGTTGTAGGCCGGATGCCAACAGTTGCCCGGTTGTGACGTCGGTGATCGTCACGCGCGCGCCACCGACCTCGTGCCCCAGGACCAAGGAGCGGTAAGCGACGACTCGCACCACCACGGTGGTGGGCAGGGGATCGTTATAGTGGGCTTTGGCCTCGAGTTCGGATTCGGATGATTCCGGAGTGAACGCCGCACTCGCACTGCTCAGTAGCACGAGGAGGCAGGTGCCGATCAGCCGGGTGAAGAAAGGGCGAGTCATTTCACTTTGGTGCCGGGCTCCACATCTTCCAGCAGGGTCATGAGGCCACGCACTTCGCTGTCGCCTGCCGCGAGGACCATGCCTTGCGATTCGATGCCCATCAACTTGGCCGGCTTCAGATTCGCCACGATGACGAT
>JBDTWG010000641.1:0-1620 GCA_040006855.1 Nitrospira sp. | reverse complement strand
GAGCAAGAAATACCGGGAATCCGCAGTGGAAGAACTCTATCGGGCCATTCGAATGCTTATGGAGGAGGGCCTCAAGAACGAGGAGAGTGCCGGGGATCACCCAGAGTCGTAAATGCTGCCACAGAACAGGCCTTTGGCCCACTGACGCTAGCTCTTGCCCGCTTTGAATCGGTCATGAGCATTCGATAAATGTTGTCCTATATCGGACACTCATAATGTAAGTGGTTGTAAATGCATGTCTGAATTTGGAATATCTTTAGCATAAGTATTTGTTTTTACTGTTCATCGCCGGACCTTTTAAAGCGAGGGTATTAAGCAGCGAAGGCTACAACCGGTGCCTCACCTACAAGGCGCACTTTGCGGCGGTTTCACAGTACTCCGTCTCTAGGTAGAACGCTGATCAGCTTCTCGGCCTTGTCCATTCCCACGGCGGGACAGGATTAGGCTCTGCCCATAAGCCACGCTTCGCCTCTCGCGCCTGAGGTTCCAACTCACCCAACCGCAGATCCTTCGAATACTTCCGAAACCACCACGCTAACCCAGCTTTGATGAGTTCCTGATTCAGACTTCGACCGTCCGGCAGGAGGACTTCGGCGAGCCTTCGTCCATAGCGGTCCCTTTTGTCTCCATAGACTGTGACGTCCTGGCCAAATGCCAGCTCTGACGTGTACTCCTTCGCTCGCGTGCCGAAGGCCTGACGCTCCTCCGGGCAATCCACGCCAAGGAGGCGGATCTGCTCCGCTGTGCCCTCATGCATGACGCGAAGGGAATCGCCATCGATGACACCCAAGACTGTTCCAACAAACTCGCCTTGAGCGAGGAGGGGTGCCAGGAGCCATATGAGCAACATGGCACTCGTGAACAGGCGGATAGGAAGTGACGGGATGGTCATGGGACCAGCAGTCTACACTGTGACTGCACGTCGCGATAGCGTGAGGTCAAGCACGTGCCCGTGACGGCCCAAGGAGGCATTCGGCTCTTTTGTTGCCTGGGCCATCTACGCACCTAAACCCGTCCTTAGTAGTACCGCCTTCCGGTCTAGCGCATGAGTGGCCGCAAGCTATGCTTGAACTACAAACGCTGCTGACCAAGGAGGCTGTCCATGATCTGTCCACGATGCCAAGGGTTGATGGTAGGGGATTTGAGCTGTGATCTCGCAGAAACACAAGGGATGTGGGTGAGCACGACCCGATGCATGAATTGCGGCCATGTGACCGATCCCACGATCGAGAAGAATCGCCTGCATTCGACCCCATCAGTGGGAGTCCGGCAGACCATGCCAGAGATGGCCCATGCTCAGAATTATTAGCGCGCCTCAGTTACTCGGCCTGCCCACGGACGCGAGGCACAGTACCGAGGCGGTGCGTCCTCCGCATCATGGCCGGCTGAAGGTTCGCTGGTCGAGTTAGAGCATCCGCTGATAAGTACAGCTGAGATCTCACACCGCTTGTCTCCTAGGAGGAAGACCATGTCGAAACGAACGTTGCTCAGTCTCGCGCTAGGGGCCCTACTGGCCGGGACCATACAGGGCTGCACGATGATGAAAGCCGGCTCTTCGAACATGTTACCCAGTAGCGCCTATTTCCCTGCCGAGGCCGCAGAATTACCGCCGCTGCAAGC
>JBDTWG010000640.1:0-1627 GCA_040006855.1 Nitrospira sp. | reverse complement strand
ACTTTGCTACCTTCTCCTTATCGGTTGAGGTTGTCTGACCTTGAGGCAGGCTTTAAAGGTCGAGTGGCACCGTATGTCAGAGAACTGATCATACATTCAAAGCGTTGAGTGAACTCCTCCTGAGCGTCGATGCGTAGACGCACGTCTTTAGACCCTACACAGCGCATTGGACTTCGTGGTGGATATGAGCAAAAAGTGGCGAGAGGCTTGAGCGAGGCTCGAACGCATGATATGAAGAACTCTAGGGCGAGGTACCAGGAAGGGCTCGTTGGGTTCTAGGAAACCATAGGAAACACATATGAAACACTCCGTTTTATCCCTGATATCAGTTTGCATCGGCGCAATGGCTTTTCAAGCCTGCGGTCATGCGCCAGTACCAAATGCGGCCTCAGCGACGGCGTCTGTACCGGCGGAAGTTTCCGTGCAGGCGGAGGAGAATGCTGTCCTCGCAGGCGAATGGGAATACGAAGAGGGCGGGATGGTGGTGCCGCTGAGGCTGGATCGATTCGGCAACGGCACGTATGACTTCAAAGACGGTCGTTTTCGAACCGACCTGCTTTCGGACCGCCACTGGGCAGGTGGCTGGGCGCAACGAGAGAATGACCGAGAAGGGGGATTTGAGATCACGCTGTCCGAGAACTACTCGGAAGGAGAGGGCCGGTGGTGGTATACGCGTATCGAGCGTGATGCGACTCCGACCAAGGCTGGAGGCCGGTTTCACGTGATGAAGGTTCAATCGACCGTGGGAAATCAGAGCGTGCCCATGGATCGATCTCCTCAGTAACAGTTACCGCCGTTGGCTATCCGCCGAATCAATTTCCTCATAGATAGCAGAGTAGTCCACGGAGCCCAGCCCTCGGGCGATGGTCTTGGTGAGCAGCGCCTGGATTCCCCGGAGTCCGCCGGTAGCGAGGTGCTGCATTTCTGCGGCATTGAGGACTAGCTCCACATCTTTCAGCAAGTGGCGCGTGGAAAAGTTTGGGTTCTCATAATTCCGCTCCGACAGCCGGGCCAGCTTCTTGTCGAACATCGGTGCGTATAAGGCGCTTTTTCGCAAGATCCCCATAAAACTCTCTACCGCAACGCCTTCTCGGCGAACCAAGCCTAGGCTCAAGCCGAAAGCCGCCATCTCCGCGGCAATGAGTTGATTCAATGCGAGCTTGAACACCGCGGCTTTTCCGACCGGACCGATCAGATGCACCTCCGACCCCAAGGCACGCAAGAACGGTTCGTACTCGACATACTGCTCCGGAGTCGCACCGACCATGATCAACAGCGTGCCGGCATGGGCTTCTGCAATGCTGCCGAGAACCGGGGCTTCCAGGTACCGACCGCCGAACCGTTCAATCTCCTGCTGGATCGAACGACTTTCTGCCGGACCGATCGTGCCCATTTGGATGATAGGGCGTCCGTTAATCGCCCCCCTGGTGGCCGGATCGAATAACACGGAACGGATAGCTGCCGCGTCAGCAAGCAGGAGTAGGACCACCTCTGAATCGGACATGGCCTCTTCGGCAGTGGCGGCGATTCGAATGCCTCGTTGCTGCAGCGATCGCGTTTTTTCCAGGGAACGGTTATAAGCCGTCAGGCTGTGACCGGTGGACTGCAATCGTTCTGCCACCGCCTG
>JBDTWG010000639.1:0-1642 GCA_040006855.1 Nitrospira sp. | reverse complement strand
CATCCGGTCGACAACGACCAGCTGATTGCCTACAGCAAACAGACGCCTGACGGTACGAACGTCATTCTCGTCGTGGTGAATTTAAGCCCGCACCACATCCATTCAGGCTGGCTTGAGTTGGATCTCGCTGCATTGGGGCTACAAAACGATCGTCCTTTCCAGGTCCATGATTTGCTGACGCATGCCTACTATCTATGGCAGGGGCCTCGAAATTATGTGCAGCTCGACCCTCATTCAGTGCCGGTACAAATTTTTGCCGTGCGGAGAAACATGCGACGGGAGCAGGACTTCGACTACTTCCTGTAGAGGAAGAGCGGGGAAAAGGGACCAATGATCACGATTCACGATAACTGGGAAGGGGTCTTTGATGGCCCAGCCCGTGCGGATGTCGAGGGCTTGTTGCCCGCATTCCTGACGTCGTCTCGGTGGTTCGGGGGTAAAGCCAAGACCATCCGCTCCGCCCAATTTACGGATATCCTGCGGGTCGACAAGGGTGAGGCCCCCATGTGGCTGGGATTCGTGGAGGTGTCGTACGCCGAGGGAGGGGTGGAAACATACCAGATTCCGATGACCGCTGCCTTCGAAGCGGAGGCGGACCGAATTACACGCGATCATGCGAGCGCCGTCATTGGGGCGGTGACTGTACTCAGTCCCCAGGGAAATCACGTCGGGGTGCTGTACGATGCCTTGTGGAATGAAGACTGCGCTTATTCACTCTTGGCCAGTATGGGCCAGCGCGCGCAGTTCCAGGGCTCCTCAGGCACGGTAGTGGGATCGGCGACAACCTTATTTGACGAGGCAGCAGTCCAGCGAGAGATCTTCCCTGTTTCGGTCATGAAAGCTGAACAGAGCAATACGTCAGTGAGGTTCGGCGATCGCGTCATCATGAAGCTCTATCGTCGGGTCGAGCCGGGGGTGAATCCGGAATTGGAAATTGGTCGAACCCTCACGTCTCGTAACTTTCGTCATTCTCCCTCGCTCGTGGGCGCGCTGGAATATCACCACGCGCGTAACGAACCGACTACTCTGGCGTTGGCACAGACCTTCATTGCCAACCAAGGCAACGCATGGGAATATACGCTGTCCCAACTCTCCCGCTATTTCGACAACGTCTCCTCGGCAGATCGGAAGAAGACTTCTATCGAGGCGATAACGATCGCCAAATCCCATGGCCCATCGGCAACCACGGACCTTTTCTTTGGGTTCGTCGATACGGCGCACCTGCTGGGATGTCGCACGGGAGAATTGCACATGGTGCTGAGTGAAGGCAGCCTCGATCCTGCCTTTGCTCCTGAACGTTGTTCGTCGACATATGTGGAATCCCGTGTTCAAGCCATGCAGCGTGCCGCCATTTGCGCACTGACCTTGCTGGACAGTCGATTGTCTGCGCTTTCCGATGCGGACCAGGCACAGGCGAGACGGGTGCTGGAACAGGAGCGTGCCATCCTGGATCGCGTGGGAGCTCTGAACAGGGCACCGCTCACAGCCATGCGCATCCGTTGCCACGGCGATTATCACCTGGGGCAGGTCCTCTACACGGGGCAGGACTTTGTGATTATTGATTATGAGGGAGAACCAGCCAGGCCATTGGCAGAGCGGCGAGCCAAGCATATCCCCATTGTCGATCTCGCCGGTATGATCC
>JBDTWG010000638.1:0-1644 GCA_040006855.1 Nitrospira sp. | reverse complement strand
CAACTCGGTTATCTCCCGCCGCTCCGGATTACTCACACGTCCGCCGAGCAACATGGCCAGATCTACTTTGGCGTCCTGAACTGGTTGATGTTCATCGGGACCGTGGGGCTGATTCTTTCCTTCGGCTCGTCCAGCAACCTCGCCGCGGCCTATGGCATCGCCGTCTCAGGCTCCATGATCATCACCACCCTGCTCATGTACCGCGTGGCCCACACCCATTGGCAGTGGAGTCCATCGCTAGCGGCTGTAGTGGTCGGAGGGTTCTTACTCATCGACCTCGCATTTTTTCTCGCGAATGCTCAAAAGATCCCTCATGGTGGATGGTTCCCGCTGCTCCTTGGCGCAGCCATTTTCACTGTGATGAGCACCTGGGCGCGAGGTCGGGCTATCGTGGCAGAGCACTTGCGGGTGCAATTTCCCCCGCTACGCCAATTCGTTCAGGAGGTGTTGTCCAAGGTTCAATGCCGAACAGCCGGGCGAGCCGTCTTTTTATCTCAGTATCCGGATGTCACCCCGCCGGCCCTGCTGCAAAATGTCAGACACAATAAATCGCTCCACGAACAGGTCTATCTGCTCACGGTCCGCACCGAGCACGTGCCGTTTGTTCCGTCGGGAGGACCGTTGGACATTACCGTCATCCAAGAGAATCTGTTTCAGGTGGTGGCCCGATGCGGGTTCATGGAAACGCCGGATATCCCGCGCGTCCTCACCCAGCTCGCGGCGCACGGCCATGTCCTCCCCGTCGAGCACACCACGTTCTTTCTGAGCAGGATCACCTTCTTGGCGACACCGAAACCAGGGATGGCGATCTGGAGAGAAAAACTGTTTGTGGTCTTGTCACGGAATACCCAGCGAGCCAGTTCCTACTTCCACCTGCCGGCAGAACAGGTCGTAGAGATCGGTCTGGTACTGGAGATTTGAAGCCTAGCGAGTAGCCTCTTATGGGAGAGGAGATCTCAGTTAGGGCGTGGGCGCTACAGGCTTTCGTGCATCTGTACATTCTTGAGAAACGCGCCGAGATCAGGGTCGGCTTGGGGACCAAACGCATCGGCAATGGTTCCGCGAGTGCCGTCGTTGGCTTCGATGGCGTACAACACGGCCATGTCATCCGGATCACTCACTCCTTCGAACCGATGATGTTCAACGATCGTGAGCTGATCGGCCGTAAACGTCTGACCGCTATCGACCGCGCGGAATTTCTTGTTGAGCAGTTCAAAGTTTGCCGTAAAGCCTCTTCGCCTCAGCCCTTCAACAGCCTCTGCGAGCGTTTTGTATCCTGTGTGTTCCATGCCTGCTCTATTTCACACCCAGCTTCGTGAAAATCGCCTGTACAAACAGCCGAGCAATCTCTCGATGGCCGGCGTCATTCGGATGAAAACCATCCACGTCGAAGATGAGGTCCTCGCGAACCGGTTGCGCGAACAAGTCGACGATTGACGCCTTCACATCGCGTGCTTCCTGCGCGATGGCTTCGTTGTATGCATTGACCCTGGCCACAGTCACGCGTGGATCAGGGGCCCGTCGGAAACGAGGAAGCCGCGTGAGATCGGGGAGATTGCCGATCACGATGTTTGGCGAGACCTCTTCCCGTAGCGTCTGAAGAATGAACCGCAAATCCTCCCGAAATGTCTTCGGGTCATCGCC
>JBDTWG010000637.1:0-1644 GCA_040006855.1 Nitrospira sp. | reverse complement strand
TCAGACGTGCTTGCGCACTGTCTACTCTATTGGACAGCGTAAGTACGTGTCCTTTAACGACATAGTGTGAACGCATTGGATTGCTGTCTAATCGTGTGGAATTCCGTCACCTCGCCTTCCCCTGTACGACTTTCTTATTGGCGGCCTCAACCAATTGACAACATGAGTGAAATACTCTGGATGCTGGCTCTCATGGACTGGGCATACCTATTGCCATTCAAGGAGGCGCTGGTGAAGGTGCGGGTGATTAGGACCGGCCTCCGAATGACCTGCTCCCTCGTCCTTGAGGACATCCTTCACCAGCCCTTTTCCTTTTTGGAGCGTTTCGTGGAGGGGGAGAGGAGAGGCCGGAACAACCGGGGTCCAGCCTGACGGAGGCCGGTCACACGACCACGCTTTTTAACCACTCCCGCGAAAGGGCGCGGGGATTTATGAAGGAGGAGGCCGAAATATGAGGTCTTCAGGACATGTGTCACAACGCAAGCGCACGCGTCGTGATACGACGCGTATGCTGCAGGCAGCGATGCTGTCGGGCAGCTTGCTCGCAGCGCCGTGGGTGTTTGCAGCGGGACCGGGCGATCAGTCGCATGATGGGCATGCCACGCCGGTTGCGATGCCGGGTTGGACCCAGACATTGAAGGGACAGACGGTGCTGGAAAACGCCATCGAGGGCCGCGCCGGGAACGCGGAAAAGATGGAGATGCAGCACCATCGCTTGATGGAGAAGCTGGAGCAACAGGCGCAGAAGGATGCGCAGGCGCAGCAGACATCCGGTGCATTTAATGAAATGTCCATGATGCACCAGTACATGGGGCAGGATGGAAGCAGCTTCCTGCTGGCGAGCGATGCGTCGAAGGGCGAGCCGGTCATGAGTTCGGGAGGGAAATGTCCTGCCAACGCACCGACCAAGCAATATGACGTATCGATGATCAATATCGAAATCACATTGAATCGCTGGCTCGACTTCTATCCGGGGTACATGTACGTGCTGACGCCGGATGTCAGCAAGGTGCGGGCGGAAGAAGAAAAGAACAAGGTGGCCCGTGACAAGGATGGATTCGATCCTGGCGCCGTGACCACCGGGTTGCAGGGTGACATGATTCAGCCGTTGGTCATGCGTGCCAACCAGGGTGATTGTGTGAAGATGACCCTTCGCAATCAGATGGAGAGCGAGGATGGCAGCTTGTTCATCCAGGCCTCCAGCATGATCGTGAGTGCGACCGGCAAGCCGGCGACCACCACGAACCCTGAGTCCATCGTAGCTCCGGGTAAGGCGCAGGAGTTCGAATGGTACATCCATCCGCAAATGCAGGAGGGGGTTCGCCAGTTCCATTCGTACAGCCATGACCGCGAGTTGACCGTACTGGGTCTGTTCGGCGCCTTTATTGTGGAGCCGAGGGGATCGAAATACGTCGGTTCGTTAGGGACTGGTCCCGACAAAGATGTCACGAGTGGCTGGCAGGTGAATATCGATAACGGGTCCGGACCGGACTTCCGCGAATTCGTGCTGTTTTATCACGAAATCGGCGATGAAGCCTTCCGTCCGCTGAACAAGAAGGGGGACTTCTTGCCACAGCGCGATCCGTTGACCGATGCCTATCGTCCGGGTGGCCGTGCGATCAACTATCGCAGCGAGCCGTTCGG
>JBDTWG010000636.1:0-1647 GCA_040006855.1 Nitrospira sp. | reverse complement strand
AACATCTCGTCGCGAATCTGGGCAAGGGCCTGTCCCAACGCGCGATTGAGGCGGTCGCCAGGACGCACTTCACTATTGGGGGTGTAGTCCTCATTAAATTTAGAATGGCCTATGTAGGATCCAACAACTTCACCTGTGGGTTTGAGCAACGTCATCGTGAGACGGATCTCTCCGTCCGTGGTGTAGGTATTCACGCGAAATAGACTGGCGAGCTTGTCTGAATAGTAAGGAACGAACGTCCACAGTTTCCGACGATCGTGCTCGAAGAATCGCTCGACCCGACCCGTAAGGACGAGATCGGGAGCCACGTCATAGGTCGTGACCTTGCTGAACACGCGATGCGCCGATAACTCTGCGACCACTTGTTCAGTGAGCGCCTGAGTCAGTTGAGAAGGCGCCTTATTGACATAATCATCTGCGAGCACGCCATAGCGGGAGTGCCCGGAGAGAAGGTCGTCGGACGCGATGAAGGGATGCACTTCGACGGTTGCGTCGATGGAGCGATTGAATTCGGAGGGAGGAAGAATGAGATGCGGCTCATAGGTGGTCGAGCAGCCCCCGAGCAGAGCGATCAGGACGAAACCTTGCAGCACTGTTGGCGTTCTCTTACCCATTGGTCATCGTGTCCTTTCTAGGTCTATTAAGTCAGTAAGCACGTCCGGGAGGAACTAGGCGAATCCCCGGCATGGGTTGTATGAATCGTCGGAGCGGCACGCGGCAGAGGAACAAGTGATCTGTTGACAGAAGGGCACGAGCGACGTAGCCTCGTGGCGGTTTTTTTCTCCTATTTTGAAAGGATTACAGGATGGCCACTCGTTCACAAACCCCCGACAGGATTATGCAATTGGGTCTTGGATTCTGGGGATCCAAGGCATTACTCAGCGCCGTCGAACTCGGCCTATTTACCGAGCTGGCCGGAAAACCGCTCGATGCCGACGCGTTGACCAAACGACTGGAACTCCATCCACGAAGTGCGCGGGATTTCTTCGACGCGTTGGTCGCCCTCGGCATGCTCAAACGAGTCGGCACACGCTATGCCAACACCTCCGAGACCGCCCTGTTTCTGGATCGCGCCAAACCGTCCTATGTCGGCGGCATACTCGAAATGGCCAATGCCAGGCTCTATCCATTTTGGGGCTCGCTTACGGAGGGGCTCCGAACCGGCAAGCCGCAGAACGAGGTCAAGACAGGCGCAGACTTCTTCGGGACGCTCTATGCGGATCCGCGACGCCTAGAAGGCTTTCTTAAGGCCATGACCGGCCTCAGCCAGGGCACGGCGCGGGCCATTGCCGGAAAGTTTCCCTGGAAGAACTATCGCTCATTCGCCGATGTCGGATGCGCGCAGGGCGGGGTGGCGGTCGAGATCGTTCTGGCACAGAAGCATCTGACAGGGCAGGGGATGGATCTTCCCGTCGTGCGGCCAGTATTCGAGGCCTATGCACGAACGAAGAAAGTTGAGAAACGACTGACGTTCCACCCGGGAGACTTTTTCAAAGACCCTCTGCCGAACACCGATGTTCTGATCATGGGACACATCCTTCACGACTGGGATCTTGAGGAGAAGCTGATGCTGTTGCGCAAAGCCTATGAGGCGCTGCCGACCGGCGGGGCGGTCATCGTGCATGAGGCCCTGATCGACGATGCGAG
>JBDTWG010000635.1:0-1664 GCA_040006855.1 Nitrospira sp. | reverse complement strand
GCACAGCCCTGAAAAGGCTGGTGTCGACAGTTCGATTCTGTCCCTCGGCACCACAAATCATTCAAAATATTACCGAAACTTAGACTCATCCGCTTCGGTCCCCCACCCAAGTTTTCAGCCTTTTTCAGCCTATTTCGCCCGATTGGGTGCTCCAAACGGTTGTCCAAGACGCCGCGTCTGTTCCGCCAGCGTCAGGCTCACTTTCGCTCGTTTTCTTGATTTAGAAGCCCCCGTTTCAAGCCCCAAGTCATGATCGTCTCCGCAGAACCCTGCCCTGCCGTGACCGGGCCCCCCTTCTTCACGACCACCGGGGCAACATCCCATCATTCTGGGTGAGACGCCCACGAAATGCTGGTAGCGTTCTCCTCTAACGCGCCAGATAGCGCCCGCGTCATGTTGACGCAGGCCTCTTGCCGGTCTATCGTTGGCGCACCATGAGCACCGACGAATCTCACCGCCATGTGCGCCTCGCACGAATCCGTGCCTATGCTATCGATGTGTTTGGCCATCGCGACAAGGCCGCGAACTGGATCCAGCGTCCAAATCGCCTCCTGAATAACACTGCCCCCATTGACGCCCTCGATACCGATATCGGCACCGAATCCGTCGAAACCATCCTGGGCCATATCGAGTACGGCGTATTCAGCTAATGTTTTGCTTACCTGCTCTAGCCTGGGAAATTCATGACTGTGATAATAAAAAAGCCACCGAGGCTCCGCACTGTGCTATAGGAGCGGCGACCAAGCTGCTTCTACGTACAATGAGGAGGTCCCCCGATGGCGACAGAGTGTATACCGCAATTGACGTTTGAGTTCCAGAAGAACCGGCGCCCCGTGGTGGCCCGCTTCGACCAGGCCCACGCCAGCACCGATGGCGGGGCCGTCCTGCTGGCGGCCCTTGATACCCAGCTTCAGCTGACCGACCAATTGGCAGGATGCCTGTTCGACCGCCGGGATCCGGATAAGATCCGGCACCCGCTCCGGGATCTGCTGCGCCAGCGGGTGTTTGGGCTGGCCTGCGGGTACGAAGATGGCAACGACGCGGCCTGGTTGGCGAACGATCCCATGCACAAGTTGGCCGTGGGCCGGGGCTCGCTCACCGGGGCGGCCCTGGCCTCGCAGCCCACGCTGTCCCGCTTTGAGAAGGCCGTGGGGCCCCGAGCCCTGTATGCGATGGGGCGGACCTTGGCGGCGACGGTGATCGCCCACCATCGGTGCCGACTCCAGGGCAGGCCCAGTGCATCACGATCGATCTGGACCCGACCGACGACCCAACCCATGGACAGCAAGAACTCGCCTTCTTCAATGGGCATTACGACACCTGGTGCTACCTGCCGCTAGTGGCTACGGGTGGGATGACGCCTCAACGACAACCTAACCGGGGTGGGGACTTTTCGATGACCATAACTGGGGAAATTTGGGTGACCCTTGACACCAGCCAGCGGCATCCCGCCCACACGGTCTATCCCTCTCTCCTGCGCCACCTAGAGATTGCCCGATCGAACCAGGTCTGGGCAGCCGATAGCACCGACATCCCCCTGCAACGCGGCTTCGTGTACCTGTTCGTCGTCTTGGACTGATCAAGCCGCCGGGTGCTGGCGTGGCGGCTCTCCCATACGCTGACCACGGACTTCTGCCTCGAAGCGGTCCAGGAGGCCGTGGCCC
>JBDTWG010000634.1:0-1666 GCA_040006855.1 Nitrospira sp. | reverse complement strand
TCGGCCTCATCGACTTCAAAGTGCTGCTGCTGGAAAAACCCGGCGGCACCCCGCAGGCGACCTTCACCGAACAAAAGAGCGGGCTCCGCTGGTATTCGCAGCGGTAAGAGGGAGGCGGCAGGGCAACCAGACCGCCCTTCGTGCTCGCGCAACGCGCGGCTCGGAAGGCCCTCGTTCGACGCGCACAGTGGGGGGCAATCTCGTCACCCTGCTGAAAAGCGGCTGAGAAAGAATTTCGGGGAATTCACGAAGTAAGAATTAAGGGTCAAATTGACGGGTCAGCCCTCTCTTCTCGTCCTAGCTTAAAATTGTGGCTTCAGCCAGCAATTGGTCCAGCCACTCTTCAAACTCATCGTAATTTGTAGAAGAGAAAATCTTGCAGGGGCATCGCCCGATCTCGCTATCCACGACCTGACGCTTGCACAGATTGTGCATGTCCCGGTCGGTCGTCAGTGCATCGACGTAGGGCACAAAAGCAGAAACGTGCTCAATATCGTTTTGTCGAGACCAGCCGAAGCACTCTCTAAATTTCTTTGGATTTTGTCGGTTACCCTCATACCAGGTCCAAAGCAATTCGGCTTCAAGAGCGGTCCGGATTCGCATAGATGGACAAGGACCAATCGCATCGTTTCCTGACAAATCAGACCATTTCTTGAGCACAACCGCCCCATCTAATCAACGAGTCACATTATCAATGACTCGAAGAAAAGGCTCATCTCGTGATTCCGGTATTTTCAAGGAAGTTAGTTGGGCAGCATCAAGACATTTGCCGAGTTGCTCGAATGACAACAAGAAGTCTCTGCGCTGCCGCCAAGCAGCCATTCCCGACTGAATGTCATTGCGCCAAAGTCCATGAACATAGCTCTGACAATCAGCGACTCCCTCACAGCGGGGAATGTTCTGAGCTTGCCGATCAAGTATCGTACGATACCGATCATCGATTTCATTATATGTTGCCACGTTGTCACGATGAATTCTCAGCATCCAAGAATTTGTCATAACGACTCTAATCCGCCTATGCGCTTGCGGAGGATTGCGAAGCCTTATATCAGCGACAGAGTATGACTCGCAGTCCTCACCAGAAAGCATTCGTCGATACTGCGCAACAAAAACATCTTCCCAGCTAGCGGCGATTCTTCCATCAGCTAGGTTATTTTGAAATTGCCATAGTTTCTCCATACTGGGTGCGTATTGCGCAGGAAAGGCCGACGTCTCACGGCAATGGATATCCGAAACGACCAGACCGATCTTGTTCATCGTTTTCAGGTTTTGAAGCTTCAATAAAAGACGCTTCAGGATTGGGTTTGGGGTAATGTATTTCTCATAGGAACACAGTTCTGAAAGAAACGACTGATCCAGATAGACTAACTTCTAACTCATCCTTGCGGGTAAGTAAGGGCTCGAACGGTTTCACTTTGTGCGCATAAATTTGAGCCGTTTATTCAGCCTTTGTATCCCACTCACCGTATCCTCGCCGCCAGGTCGATCAGCACACCTTCCCGCAACCCTAGATCACTGACAAGCACGCTACCCATCTCCAGTGTCTCCATCACAGTTCTCAGGATGATCGCTCCGGCGGAAATGACTTCTTCACGGCCTCGCTCCAGGCCCGGCATGCCTTCTCGCTGCGCTTTCGAGCGACTCAGCAACTGCTGCTCTAACTGTT
>JBDTWG010000633.1:0-1666 GCA_040006855.1 Nitrospira sp. | reverse complement strand
GCAACTTCTGCATCGTAGACAAGCAGCGAATGCGGGAGAATCAGTTCCAGCGCCAGCCTCTTCGAGAGGGGTTCTAAGCAACTATGTGGGGTATCAACAACCTGCGGAAACAGGATTACGGCAGGTTCGCAGGCCGTCCCTAACGGGCCTGGATATACCTTTTCGGCGTAGAAGTACCGCTTAGGAACACCGGAGTGCAGAATGGATGGCGGCGCATCACGCAACTCCGGAAAGAATGCCACCGTCTGATCGGTCACGTTGATCTTGAGAGGATAGGGTAGAATCTCCACACGCGTATTGTTCAGGCGGAAAAATGGATGGTCGTCTGAAAGATAGCGGTATCCCGATCGAAGCAGTGACAAGAATGAAGTGGTTTTCCCTCGCCCACTGAACCCAGGGATTAGAATGCCTCGCCCATTTTTTTCCAATGCCGTGGCATGAAAGGTATAGAGTCCACGCCGTTTCAAGAGTTCGGTCATAGCGAAATGGACAAAACTCACACGGATATCGGGGGCCATTTCGTCCGGCTGCACCAAGTACCCATGGACCGACTGCAACGCTCCATCGATGACGATTAGTCCTTCTTCGTGAAAGTCGGCGATCAATAGTCCGCGATCCAAATAGATGTCGCAGAGCCAGCTCATCTGTCGGTCGGGGCCAATCGCCAGGCCCGAGCCCTCGTACAACCGTGAGGCAGAAGCAGAGATCTCTATGGGAACGTTTGCGCGCCGGTCCACTGAATCGAATTGCATGAGCATCGGACAGCCATCGAAGACGCTGCACTCAAAATGGCCAAGTAACGTTGCGACCGACATGGCCAACGCGGTTGAGTTGGTGACGAATTTTATCTCCATGCCGTGTACGGAAAGCAGAAGCTCATTCGCTGCAATCGTCATCGACATCGCAATCTCTCCTATTCTGACCTATGCCCACTACTGGATGGTATCGGATCAGGGGCGGGCTGGCCGGCATTCGATTCCAGCCAGCCCCCTGCTCTCACTGGAGCGCTACAACAATGCTGCTAGGATTCCCTCACTACGCGGGAAAGCTGGATCGCCGTCACATCGCGCAGCAACTCATGCTTGACGAGTTTCGGCTTCACGTATTGGCTCTTGCTCTGATGATCCATGCGACACACCTCCTGTTATGGATGAATCGACAACGGCTGTGCCATTAAGAATCTAACTACTTCCCATGCAGCCTCCTCAGCAATGCATTACTGATTACGCACGATGCGGGAAAGCTGTTGTGCCGTTACGTCGCGCAGTAACTCGTGCTTCACAAGCTCTGGCTTTACATAGGCCTCTCTCTTCTGTTGATTCATCTTGCCTCACCTCCTTTCGGTATAAATGAGCCCTTCCTGACCAAGCTCAACGACCAGATCAAGCAGATCGTTTAGGGCTTGCTGCGCTGTCACATCGAATTTTCCGCAGATAGTAGAGACAACCTGAGCAAGCGACCAATCTCCCGTAGACAGATCCCACACAATCGACCCGGCGATGTTCAGCGTGTAATAGCGGCCGGTACTGAGGTTCAGGAGTACGCTTTCTCCATCCAACACCGTGCTATGAACATCTTCCTTCTGTTTTAGAAACAGATGAGATAGATCGACCGCCCTGTCATTTAATACATGCGCTGTGGCAGGCATAGGTACCTCCTGATGAGA
>JBDTWG010000632.1:0-1667 GCA_040006855.1 Nitrospira sp. | reverse complement strand
ATGAGCGTGAGATAGCCGCCAGAAGATTGCTTCGCTCCTTGCTGGAGCTGTTGGGATTTCCGTTCCGCAGCCACGTAGGCGGCATATTGCGTATTCAAAAACTTCCGCTGATTGTCATCCATCCCACCGGTATAGGGGCGCCGATAGGATTGAATGTAGCCGATAATTTGCGAAATGAGGGTCCGCGAATAATCTCCAAAAACATTGGGCGGATACGCGCTCGCCGGGGGATTCGAGGAGGCGGCCACCTGATCGCACTTTACATTTGCATCCTGCCAAGGATCTGCGCTGCAGTGCATGGAGGCTAAAAATCTGCCGTAAGGCCGCGATGGTTGGCTGATCGCCGGTGCGGGCACGTTGATGTCCTCCGTGGTTTTTCCCGTCGTAGGGTCATAGGTGCCTACTCCTGTCCATGGGACATTGACGGGAAGGCTTAACCTGGTGTGGATAAGGTTGCAGACACCGGCGAACACGTAGGTGAAGGGAGCCGGGGAAAACGTCACTCTTTGCGGTGTCTGATGCAGGCAGGCGTCATCCGGTCCGATTTCCAGGAGAGTGCCCGATCCCAAAACACGTAGCGGTGACGCAATACTCAGCACCAGACACAACAGCAGGGCGGAGATCAATGGGATTTTCATGAACGCCTCCTTCGATAGAACATTTTCTGCCGACCTACGGACAGCTCGTCGATCGGTACATTGCTACTACACGGATTACAATACACGGGGGCATCTCCTAATTACGGAGACTGCCAATGTGAAGAAGGCGCCATATACGAAGAGGTCACCGGCCTGTGTATAGGGTGTTCTGCCCGTGCCCAATTTGACCTCTCCATCGACCATGCCGGCCGCGAAGCTCTCTGAGGTGCGGGCAATGACACGGCCATAACGATCGATGATTTGAGAGGGGCCGGTGTTGGACGAGAGCAGCACCGGCACACGATTCTCAACCGCCCTAAGCACCGACGAAATATTGTGCTGCTTCGCCGCCGCTGTTCGGCCAAACCAGGCTGGATTGTTCAGTTGTACCAGTAGGCGCGCGCCTGCTTGAACCGATTCTCGACTGAGATCGCTGAAGAGGCTTTCCCAGCAGATCATCGTGGCGAACGACGTGCCTCCTGGCAGCGTAAAAAGACTAAATTGACTGCCCGGTTCCGAGTCGAACCCTCTGCCGCCCATCCACGCAGGCCAGGATATCAATGTTTCGAGAGGGACATACTCACCAAATGGTAACAGTACGCGTTTGCGGTATGGTGGAGGGAGTTGCTCACCAGGGGAGACCAGGTAGGCAGAGTTGTAGGTCCGTCGACGCGACGTTCCGGTGGTGTCGCGAGAGGCAAACTTTTCCACTTCTGAAACTCCCAGCACGATTGGCGTTCCGGTTTCCTGAGCGAGACTCTGTAAATCTGCGGCGAGCAACGGATTGGCCTGAAGATTTCCGGCGATGGCCGTCTCCGGCCAGGCGATCAAGGAAGGATGCTGCAGGGCGGCTGCGCGTGTGAGCCGCTCAAGGCGTTCGAAGATAACCGCGCGACCTTCTTTCGTCGCCTGCTCGCCCCGTTGGATATTCGGCTGTACGGCGGCCACTCGAATCATTAGATCGGGAGCATTAACGTGGAGTGCGAAGGCCCCACCGATGTGTGCCAATGCGAGCACGAGCGCCGCGAA
>JBDTWG010000631.1:0-1670 GCA_040006855.1 Nitrospira sp. | reverse complement strand
CAGGCCCTTTGCGGGCCTGCACCGAACATCTCAGTGCAGCCATAGGGCTGATCACGGTTTCAAGAGGAGGTAGGTGCAATGAGATCGGTACGAAGCGGACCTAAGAAAAACCATCAGCGGAGGTCGCGAGCGGCCTGGAAGTATCTGTTAGGCGTGATGCTTCCATCGGTGTGTGTCGGGGCATTTCAGGTCGTATCGGCGGCACCCGCCGACATGCATGCTACGGCGCACAATCAGCCGGCGTGGGCTGAGCAACTCAAGGGGCAGACCATCGTCGAGGATGCGCAGGAAGGGCATGTCGAGCGGACGGCCATGATGGAGCGGCAACATCAGCGCATCATGGAGAAGATCAACGACCAGCTGACACATGATTCGAACAATCAGCGCACCGGTGGAATGTACAACAACGTGAACATGTTGCACCAGTATGGGGCCGGTGCCCAAGACATGTTGTTGATGTCGAACAGCGGCGCGGAGCCGGTGTCGTCGTTGGGTGGGCGCTGTCCCGCCAGTGCGCCGGTCCGAAACTATGACGTCTCGGCCATCAACGTCGAGATTACCTTGAATATGTGGCTGGATTATTATCCCGGCTACATGTACGCCTTGACCGAGTCCCTCGACAAGGTTCGCGCCGAAGAGACCAAGAATCGTGAAGCGCGGGAAAAGGAAGGCTACGATCCAGGCGCCGTCATGAACGGATTGCAGAACCAGTGGATTCAGCCATTGGTACTACGCGGTAACCAGGGCGATTGCGTGAAGCTCACGCTCCGCAACCAGCTGGAGGGTGACGAAGAAGTCAGTTTGAACATCCACGGATCCAGCATGGTCGTGTCGTCCACGGGTCAGCCGGCGACCACCACGAATCCGGACAGCATCGCGCCGCAGGGCAAAGCCGTGGAGATGGAATGGTATATTCCGCCTACGCAGCAGGAGGGCAGCCGCCAATTCCATTCCTACAGCAACGATCGTGAGCTCACTGTGATGGGACTCTTCGGCTCATTCGTGATCGAGCCGAAGGGGTCGGAGTATCTGGAACCGCTGGGAACCGGCGATCCGGTACCCGCCAAGAGCGGATGGCAGGCGATCATCAAGAACGGCGCCGGCCCGGACTTTCGCGAATTCGTGCTCTTTTATCACGAGGTCGGAGATGAAGCATTCCGTCCGCTGAATAAAAAAGGCGACTTCATTCCTCAGCGTGATCCCTTGACCGACGTCTATCGCCCGGTGGCCCGCGCGTTGAATTATCGCAGCGAGCCGTTCGGTGTCGACAATATGCAAACGCAGCATGAGTATTTCGGATTCGAAGATGAATCGATGGCCTACAGCGCCTATACGTTCGGCGACCCGGCCACGACGATTCCTCGCAGCTACCTGGGTGACCCCGCCAAGTTCCGGCTGGTGCATGGTGGTTCTGAAGTGTTCCACTCCCACCATCCGCACGGTGGATCCATCCGTTGGCCGCGGAGCCCTCGGGCGATCGACGAAATGCCGCTCTGGCATGCGGCGAAAAACGGCCCCGTGAAGTACCCGGTCATTCGGATGAAGTCCGATCGTGTGGACGTGGAAGTGATCGGCCCGTCAGAGACCATGGATCTGGAGACGGAGTGCGGCTCCGGACTCTGTCAGCAGTTGGCCGGAGATTTTCTGTTCCATTGCCACGTCGCCCATCA
>JBDTWG010000630.1:0-1674 GCA_040006855.1 Nitrospira sp. | reverse complement strand
CAGGGGGAGCTGATCGTGTAGGCTGCTGCGCCAAGAGGCGAGCCTTCTCCGCCTCGAGCATTTCCAGCTCGGTCTTCGTCGTCTCGGTCCAGATGCCGGCTTTGATGGCCTTGAGCACGTTATTGATTTCCGCCTCGATCCGTCTGAGGTCTGCTTGTACCCGATCTGACTGGGTGTGGGTTTCGTTCCGGCGTTCCGTCAGCATCCGACGGATTTCCTGTTGGAAGAAGACGAAGCCTTCTTTGGTGAACAAGTCTTCCTGGATCCCGCGTAATAAGGTAGTCTCCAAGACTTTCCTGGTCACGCGTCGGTGGTTTCGACAGACGGCCTTCCCTCGATTCAGGAAGGAAGCGCAGGCATAGCGGTACCGGTCCGCGACGATATAGTTGGCCCCACAGGAGGCACATCGGAGTAACCCGGACAGCAGATAGCGACCAGGGCGTCCCGCCGCCTGTCGGCAGGCGGCTCGAAGGACTTCGTTGGCACGACTTGCCATCCGTCCCTGCACCTGGTCCCAGAGAGGCTGTGGGACAATCCGCAACGCCGGCAACTCGACCCCAATCCATTCCTGCCGCGGCCGCAAGCGTCGAATCCGCCGCTTCGTTTCTGGATGGCGTTCCCATCGGAACCGATTCCAGACCAACCGTCCGGCGTAGTGCGCGTTGCACAAGATCCCGGTCCCGTCATTGGGATCTCCGTGGATGGCGCTGGCGCACCACGTTCCGCCGCGAGGCGAGGGTACGCCACGCTGATTCAATTCACCGGCAATGTCGCGCGGGGAAGAGCCCGCCGCATACCGCTCAAAGATCCAGCGGACCCAGTTCGCCTGCTCCGCGTCAGGTTCCCACCGGACTGCCATAATGACCGGCCGGCCATACTCGTCCTGCTTGCCCGGATCTTCGATCGGTACCCGTCGATATCCGTAGGCGCGACCCCCGCAACTGTACCCTTTCAAGGCCTGCCCCATTTGTCCGCGATGGGTCTTCTCTCGCAAGTCATCCAGGTAGAGCTCATTCATGATGCCGCGCATGGAAGCCTGGAGCTTATGGCCCTTAGCCGCAGAGTCGTATCCGTCACTGACACCGATTAGTCGAATGCCCCAGAAATTCAACCGACGGCGGAGTTGAATGCTCTCCGCTTCATCCCGCGTCAGCCGAGACAGATCCTCAACAAGGAGGACATCGAAGCGGCGCGCCTGAGCGTCCTCCAATAGCCGTTGATAGCCGGGACGGTCAGTCCGGCTGCCGGTGATGGCCTTGTCCTCATAGCGGTGAGACACGGTCCAGCCCTGGCTCTCGGCGGATCGTTCACAGGTGCGAAATTGGTCCACAATCGAGGTGTCCCGTTGGTGTTCAGACGAATAGCGAGCATACAGGGCGACACGCACAGTCAACCTCCGTTCCGTTCATTGCTCTAGAAACATCCTATTTTAATAGGACATCGCTTTATAAGCAAGTGTACCCTCCCTGGATTTATGATGAGTTTCCTGGCAAGTTAGCGAGGTCGAGCCGTTGCGGGGGATTGGACTACTCGGTCGATCCTAAATGGAACACTGGCGCTGGACAGCAGGAGAACACGTGTTGTAGTTATGGCAAAACCGCGTTTCGCACACATGGATTTGGTCTTCAATAACCCGCCGGATACACATGGCTTCACCACCTTTACCATTATTCG
>JBDTWG010000629.1:0-1675 GCA_040006855.1 Nitrospira sp. | reverse complement strand
GGCTTCTTCGAAGGTCGCCGAGTTCACTACACCTCGTTCAACGCCTCCGATCCGGTTGTCGCTGCGCTCGAGGCTGCCAACTACACCCCCAATCTCAAGGCCTTGCCGAACAAAGGCTCGAATGCTCCCAGTTCCGCCTTGACCGGCTTAGCGCCGATCATAAATGGACCGACGGGCACCATGAATCCTCAGCGGCAAGGGCTCAGCTCCGCGCTCCTAGGCGAGGGAGACCCCCTCAACATCGTGCAGGAGATTCCGGCCGGCGAACGCGCGCAGGCCTATAGCCCGATGTGGGATGTGTACGCGTCCGTCTGGGCGCAGGTTCCAATGCCTGTGAAGAATTCCATGATCCAGACGGATTTCAACGCGATCGCGAAACTCGGGCTTGCCGGGCTGATCTCCGGCCCGGATGAGAAACCGTGGGGACCGATCGGAGTCGTGGTCAATTGCCCGATCATCAGCATCGAAGAATAATCCGCTCAACTCTGCCGGTCGGGGTATGGCCTCACCGCGATGCTCCGACCGTTTGTAGTGAACGACGCGATCTCTCACTCGCCTGTGTGCCGCACGAGGGTGCAGGTTATGCGAGACAACCCTGCTCAAATGCGCTGCCTTGTTTGATCGATGCTGGATGTGGAAGCACTAAGGGTTTCGCCCCGCTCCACGCTCCCCCTCTTGCCTCCGGGGGTGGTCGGGTGACAGTCACGATAAGGGTTCCGGCGGACGATCGCACGCTCAGTGAGCTGAACTCCCTACAGGATTCTCACGGAACATTCGAGAATGTATCTGGCGAGAGAGACGTCTACACATTCTTTGGCGACAAGTGGTCCCACTCCTATCTCCTAGCAGACGTTCCACTGGAGGCGTTCGCCACAATCAACCGCTCCGACTGTGGCATTAGGGGACAGACCCTTCATTTGGTCGTGACGAATAACACCACAGGCGCTTTAGAAGTGGTTCTTACAGGCGGATATACTTTCTCGCATCCAGCCATGATTTCGGCCGAAGTGATTGCCTGCGCATCCTTCTGTCACGTGGCATTGTACGTGCACATTGGCCTCTGTCAGACCCGTACAGTCCGAGCAAGCCGGATGTAGGAAGGGCATAGGCGGGATTCGCCCCCTTGTTGAAGGTATCAGAGATCTCACACGCAATGGCGTGAAGGAGTTGTTATGTCGACGTCACATCTTCCCCGAGACAGCAAAGATCGATCGGTTCAAGCCCGGCTGCACGACCCCTACAAGGCGAAGGGCAAACTTCTGGAGCCGTCGGTCTGTCGTGAATGCAAAGCGGTCTATCACAAAGGCCGGTGGACATGGGATCCCGCTCCACCGAAGAGTCACGACCTCGTATGCCCGGCCTGTGAACGGATACGGGACCGCGCGCCGAGCGGGGTGCTGTTGCTCACAGGGGAGTTTGTCGCCAAACATCGGGAGGAGGTTCTCGGGCTCGCCCGCAATGAAGAGGCCCGAGTCAAAGGCGAACATCCTCTGGCTCGCATTATCAAGATCGAGGACCAAGTCGAAACACCTGAAGGGGTGGTCATTACCACGACCGACCCCCATCTCGCGCGGCGCATCGGCGAGGCGTTGCATCATGCACATCACGGCACATTCACTTGTCGGTATGAGGAGAGCGAAGATCTGCTCCGGGCGAACTGGCAAAGCTGAGCACA
>JBDTWG010000628.1:0-1677 GCA_040006855.1 Nitrospira sp. | reverse complement strand
CCCCAACCCTCGGATCCGAAGTCCGATGCTCTATCCAATTGAGCTACGGGCGCGCGCCGATATAAGAACCACGTTGCTCGGGTGTTGTCAAGAATGACGAGCGCACCGCCTTCTGGAAGGCGACCGCAAATTACCCACCTGACCCACGAAATACTTGCTGCAGGATCCGCTCGGCCACCTGGGCCGTAGGGGCGCCATCGGTTGGTACCACATGATGGGCTGCCGCCTGATACTTCGGGATGCGTTCCGTCAGCACGTCGCGAATTTCTTCTGTGAACGATTTCGTACCGGTCAACGAGGGGCGTTGCGTATCGCCACCAATGCGGCGAGTGATCGTCTCCACCGTAGCCGTGAGCCATACGAGCGTCCCGGTTCGTCGCAAGGCTTCCACATTCTCGGGTCGCAGGATGGCGCCGCCGCCGGTATCGATGATCAACCGCTCCTGTGCGGCAAAATCCCGGCACACCGCTGATTCCAGATCACGAAAATGATCCCACCCAAACTGCTTCACGATCTCAGGAACGGAAAGCTTGGCCCGGTTCACGATCTCAGCATCTGTCGACACCAAATCGCGATGCAGCCTGCGGGCTAGGACCTTCCCCACCGTGCTCTTGCCGGTTCCCCGATAACCAATCAACACGAGATTCGCGGGGGAGTCCTTGCCTAAGGATGGCGAAGCTGGCACCGATCGTTGATCCGCGCGGGCGGGTGCGTCATGCTCCAAAGCGGGACTCCAGCACCTGCCGCATCACATCGGCCGGAGCCGGCTGATTGGTCCAGAGTTCAAATTGCAGCACGGCCTGATTGAGGAACATCTCCAACCCAGAAATGGTCCGACAACCCGCCGCCTTCGCCTCCTGCAGTAACTTGGTTTCCCGTGGATTATAGACGATGTCCATCACCGTCAATTCCGGCCTGAATAGGTTCGCCGGCACACAGGACTCGTCCACGCGAGGGTGCATACCGACCGGCGTACAGTGGATCAAGGTGCGCACGTGCGGCACCCAGTTGCGCAACATGTCCAATGTCAGCGGGCCATCTTCGATGGGAATCCCTGTCTTGGCTCGCAGGTCCTTCACAAGCTTCTGCCGTTCAGCCTCTTCGATGCCCAAAATCGTCAGGCCGGCGATCCCCGCTCCCGTCGCCAGCGCGAAGGCAATCGCCCTGGCAGCTCCGCCTGAACCCAATATCAGCACTCGGTGACCGTCGAGCAAGGCCCCGCCTTCTTTCAACGCGCGTAACGCGCCGGAGGCGTCCGTGTTGTACCCCTTCAATTTTCCGTCCTCAACCACGACGGTGTTGATCGCGCCGATGTGTTTGGCCGTGGGTTCCACCTCATCCAGAAACGGAATCGCCGCCACTTTATGGGGGATCGTGACGCTCAGCCCTCGCGCATTGCCCAGTGCCCGCACGCCATTCAGCGCGTCAGCAAGATGTTCTACGCGAAACGCCAAGTACACCAGATCCAGCCCCATCTTCTGAAAGGCTGCATTGTGAATCGCCGGTGAGAGCGAATGCTCGACCGGATTCCCGATGATGCCGCACCATTGAGTCTGAGCTGTGATGGCCATACGTCAATGCTTCCTACTTCGAGAGTAACACCTTGAGTGCCACGTACTGAGATCCTTGCACCTGATACAGTACCGTCACGTGATCGTCTTTCTTCAAATCCTTCAC
>JBDTWG010000627.1:0-1703 GCA_040006855.1 Nitrospira sp. | reverse complement strand
GATGAAGTGGCGGAAGCCTCGTGGAAAACCACCCATGAGAAGCCGTCGGTGTTGCCTCACACGAATGCGGCACCCTCGCCGGATGTCCCGCAGGTTGCGCGAACGACGAGTGATGCCGCAACGATCATCAGACAACGCCGCAGCGCCGTCTCCTTCGACGCCAAAACCTCCATCTCCGCCGCGACGTTTTTTCAGATGTTACAGCGAGTGACACTCCGAGCGGATCAGCCGCAATTGGATCGGCCGATTCCGTGGGATGTGTTGCCCTGGGACCCGGCGATTCATCTCATGCTGTTCGTGCATCGTGTCGAAGGCCTGCCGCCAGGGCTCTATGTATTGGTGCGTGATCCAAAGAAGTTGCCGCTGCTGCAACAATCGATGAATCCTGAACTGGAATGGACTCCGGCGCCGGGCTGTCCACACGACCTTCCGCTCTACTGGCTGTTTCAGGGTGATGCCCAACGGCTCGCGGCGCAAGTGAGTTGTCATCAGGGGATCGCCGGGGACAGCGCCTTTTCGCTTGGCATGCTGGCTGAATTCGAAGGCCGCTTGCGGCAGGGCGGGGCTTGGTGGTATCCACGCCTATTCTGGGAGGCGGGCTTGGTGGGGCAGGTGCTGTATCTGGAGGCCGAGGCCGCTGGGATCCGAGGCACGGGCATCGGCTGTTTCTTCGACGATCCCGTCCATGAGATCGTGGGCATCAAGGATTTGTCCGTCCAATCGCTCTATCATTTTACGATCGGCGGCCCGGTGGATGATGAACGATTGATGACGTTGCCTCCCTACCATCATTTGACACCCACGTCATAAGCACGCTGAAGGGACCATGCAGGAAGGGTAATCGCGCATGTTCAAGATTAAGAAGAAGATCGAGAAGCCGAAACCGCCGATTCTGTACAACGTGATCGAAGACTATTCAGAATTCGATGCGCCGGGGAATGTGACGGTCTGCGCCATGACGTTGCCGGAGGATGTGGCGGCGCATGCGAAGATTCTGGCCGAAAGTTACGAAGTGCCGCTGGAGGAGATGACCGCGCTGCTCACGAACGGCGGCATCTATGTCTATCCGCACGTCGGTGGCTTGCTCACGCGTGGGCTCTTTGCCTGTCAGGTGGATGCCACCGGTGCGACGCCCAAGCAGACGTGGGTGCTGGACTTGATGCAGTTTGCCGAGGCGGAACAGTGGGCCAGGGCTCGCGCTTGTTCGCTGGCGTCGGCGGCGTCGGCGGTGTTCCATCGAACACTCCCGGACGAACTCAAGAAGAAGCTGGAGCAAAAGAATCTGGGCCTCGACTATCGAACCTTGGATCGCGCGGTGGCGAAGGGCGGCGACATTAAGTACATGGATTTCAGGAAAGATTGGTCGCCGCATTTCAAGCGGCTCTGCATCATGCCGGATGGACGGCTGATCGAAACGGGCGGCCTGGAAGAATTTGCGCAGTTACACCAGATCACGGTGCCACAGGCGAAGCGACTTGTCGAGGAAGGCGGGACGTTGGAAGTCGGCGGAGAAGTGTTGGCCTGTCAGATCGTCAACGGCCAACCGGCGGTCGCGCGGTTCAGCGCCAAGAACTACGTGAAGGCCAAAGAACTAGTCGAGAGCAAAGGTCTCCACCTCATGGATGCGCTGAGCGAAGTGGCGTACAACGATCCGGGGATGATGAGGAGCTTGCAGCGAAAAGACCTCGGCGGCCGGATGTAGC
>JBDTWG010000626.1:0-1705 GCA_040006855.1 Nitrospira sp. | reverse complement strand
GAATTTCTGACCGATTGTCGAACGAGCGGCCGGCAATGAACTGCGGGCGGCGAGACAATCACCCGTCACCCGTCCCTTCTCTGGTATCATCCTGCCATTCAACCCCCGCCTAGGGATCATCCTAGGGCAGATCGCATCTGCTCAAAACGCAAAGACTTCTTCATAGTATTTTTACCTTTATGGTGTGTGGTTGCCTTGCGTTCTGTGCCGACCATCTAATCGGCTATGGATCAGGAGCTCTATGGCCATTGGTGGTCAATTCGAGCGAAGGGACGGAACGACTCTTCGCCCTGATTACGGACTGGCAACGGTCGCTCTGGCCGGTCTTCTGATCGGCCTTGTTTTTATCCTCGATAGCCTCACTCCCCGCGGAATTCCCGTCTGGGTGCTGTACCTGATTCCGCTGATCCTCACCCATCAGATGCCCTATCCATGGGCTCCATCACTCCTGGCCGGTTGCTGCGCAGGGCTTACCTTTCTCGCGTACTTCATTTCTCCAGACTTGGTCGAAGTGCCGCCGTGGATCCCGCTGCTTAATCGCGTAGTCGGTGTTGGCATATTTTCGATTGTCGCCTATGCGATCGTCCAGCAGAAGCGCATGACTCACGAACTGCTCAAGGCAACGAGGCTGGAAGTAGAGCATGAGGCCCTCAAGCTTCGGGAACGCTTATTGGCGAAGAATGCTGAGGACCTGCAAGACCTCTATGACCATGCGCCCTGCGGCTACCATTCTCTCGATCCTCACGGCCTTATCATTGCGATGAATCAGACCGAACTCGCCTGGCTGGGATACGCCAGACATGAACTCGTAGGGAGAAAGCATTTTGTTGAGCTGATGACCCCTGCCGGCGTGGAACGCTTCAAAGAACAGTTCCCAATCTTTATTCAGAACGGCCACATCCACGGCTTAGAGTTTGAGATCGTCAGGAAAAACGGCGCGCACTTTCCCGTGATCCTCAATGCCACCGCCATGACTGATGCAGAGGGCCGATTTGTAGCGAGCCGCTCTACATTGGTGGATATTACGGACCGCAAACGGGCTGACGAGGCATTGCGTGCGAGCCATCAGGCGCTTGAAAGTGAGGTGAGGGACCGGACAGAAGCTCTCCGCCTGACCAATCAGCGGCTAGAACATGAGTTGATTCAAACCCACCACGCACAAGCCGCCTTGCAGTCGAGTGAAACACGATTTCGCCTGATGGCGAACCATGCCCCCGTATTGATCTGGGTCAGCGATCTTTCCAAGGGTTGCATTTGGTTCAACAAGCCCTGGTTGGAATTTGTCGGCCGCCGTCTCGAACAGGAAGAGGGAAACGGTTGGGTTGAGAGTGTTCATCCGGACGATTTCGACTACTGCTTGAAAGTGTATGAAACTTCCTTCGATGCCCAGCGGGAATTCAAAATGGAATACCGTCTGCGGCGACATGACGGCGAATGGCGTTGGCTACTGGACCACGGCTTGCCGCGGTATGAAGGGGACGATGTCTTCGTCGGTTTCATCGGTTCCTGCATCGACATCACCGAACATAAAGAAGCCCTTGCTGCAGCTCGGGACAGCGAACAGCGACTCAGCAGCATCTTTAGCTCCGCCATGGATGCGATCATCACGATCAACGACCAGCAAGAAATCACACGTTGTAATGCGGCAGCCGAAGAAATGTTCGGATGTAGGGCCCAGCAAGCGATCGGTCAGCCGGTGGTCAGT
>JBDTWG010000625.1:0-1739 GCA_040006855.1 Nitrospira sp. | reverse complement strand
CGATTCCGGACGTCCTTTCGCCGGTCGAGGCGGCCCCTCTTTTATGCGCGGGCGTGACGACGTTCAACAGTCTGCGGCGGAGTGGGGCGGTCGCAGGAGATCTCGTGGCTGTGCAAGGCCTGGGCGGACTCGGTCATCTTGGGATTCAGTTCGCGAGCAAAATGGGTTTTCAGACGATGGCGATTGGCCGAGGCAAGGACAAGGAACCGCTTGCGCGGAAACTCGGAGCGGTTCGCTATCTCGATACGGACTCCGTGGACGCCGCGAAAGAACTGACGAACTTGGGCGGCGCGGCGGTCATTCTTGCCACCGCTCCGGACAGCAAGGCCATGTCGGCGCTCATTGACGGACTTGGGGTTGGGGGGCAACTGCTTGTGGTCGGGGCATCGGCCGATCCCATCACCGTCACTCCCATTCAACTCATCGGCAGCCGCCGGTCCATTCGAGGGTGGCCGTCAGGGACGGCCCGAGATTCCGAAGACACCCTGAACTTTTGCGCTCTCACGGGGATTCGACCCATGGTCGAGACATTCCCGCTCGAACAGGCCGCTGCCGGCTACGAGCGCATGTTGAGCGGCAAAGCGCGGTTTCGTGTCGTGCTCACAATGAAGTGAACCGAACGCTGTCTGTCCACGATAAGCTGGCCGTGACCCGATGCAGCGAGTGCGGCTTGGAAAAACAAGAGGAGACCACAACATGCGTGAGTTCATCAACGTGCGCGGTCACCTGTCTCTGTGGGCGGGTGTCTGGATCCTGCTCATCGCCGGGTTGGATCTGTCTCTACCGTCCGGCGCGTCGGCTCAAGAGATCACGGTGTCCGAGCAGACCTTCGGGTGCATCCTGGACTGGCCGAAGGTCCGAAATACGCGTTTCAAGCATTCCGATCCGGAGAAGTTGAAGGAGGCGATGCGAATCTTCCGAGACAGTGTGCCGGACAAGGAGTATCCGGTCGGCACCATCCTCCAGCTTATTCCGTTTGAAGCCATGGTGAAGCATCCGCGGGAACAGTTCCCGAACACGAACGGCTGGGAGTTTTTCTTTCTGGATGTCTCCCAGGAAGGGACCAAGATCGCCGATCGAGGAGAACAAATGGTGAATCGTTCCCAAGGGGTCACGTGCTTAAGTTGTCATCAACCGGCGGCGAGATTTGACTTCGTCTGCGAAAAGGGGCACGGCTGTGCTCCTATCCCGTTCGATGATCAGAAGATCGCAGAGATTCAGAAGTCAGACCTTCGTTGTGCGAAGAAGTGAACGGAGATTGTGTGCCCCCAGCGGTGAGGGGGCGAAGGAAGGATGTTTGCCACATGCGGGAATGGTTGTGGGCGCCTACTGACGATCCCGGGATCGCGAGAAAGAGGTTGTCGACCGATTCTTTTCTCAGCATCGCGAAGTTGCAGACAGCTGCATCCAGGGAGGTCTTGAATCGTCCGGCCGTTATGTCCTCATAAGAGATGACGCGGAATTCAGCGCCCCCTGTCTGCCGGGCTCTTCGATCAGTTGAGCAGTCGCATCAAGGCCCACGTCGTCGATCTGTCTCGCGCTCAACTCACGGGCGAGCCATCCTTCCCCGCATCCGAGGTCGAGCACAGTCTTGGGTGATCGGCCAGCACGGCTTCCACGATGGCCTGATCGGTGACCTGTCTACGCGGTCAATCTGGTGCTCACCGACCGTTCGTGTCCAAGGGCCCGCATTCTTACCCAGGATTCAATGCCTCGCCGATCGCACAATGTTTCAATCG
>JBDTWG010000624.1:0-1739 GCA_040006855.1 Nitrospira sp. | reverse complement strand
CAAAAACATCAGAATAGCGCCAGGATCTGGGCTTCCTGCTCAAGCCGACTATTTATTCGAATTCCCTGACGGCACTAAGAGGGATTCCTTAGACTTTGCCCGCCAAGTTGCTAAAGACTGGGAGGCGCTTCTCTTGCATTACGGCGTGCCACTTTGAACAATCCAACAATCTGATGATATTGAGGTCAAGCAAAGGGGGACAAGAAAAGGGGTCGTGCAAAAAGCTAAGGTCAGGTCTTGCAATCCAGCATTCCCCGGCGCAAGGAGCGCCACTCCTCGCCCTGCCATCTCATTCAGCCTCGTTGATCGATTGACTCAGTCGGTATGTAGGAGTACGGTTTTCACCGCTCTCCCAACCAACCTCTCCCTCGGGGGCCAAGAAAAGGGGTCGAGAGTCTTTGTTTTGACACCCACACGACGAATTCGGTAGAAACTGTGGGAGAGGATGTAAGGGGTCAGACCCTTTTGTTTTTCATTACCGGCGCATCACTCATTAAAGATAATGCCGGCGCGCAGATCATTGATGGTGGCGGAGCCAAAAGCGTCGTCACAGGAGCGGATCGGTTCTTGTCTGACGGTGAGGCGCTGCGGTTCGGCAAGACTTCGCTGACAGCACTTACCACCCCCGGTCACACGGACGGCTGCACGAGTTATGTGCTGCCTGGCGCAGTCTTTACTGGCAATACGCTCTTCATACGCGGAAGCGGCCGGGCGGATTTTCAAGGCGGCTCCGCGGAAAAGCTCTTCGACTCAGTCCGCGAAACACTCTTCGCGCTGCCAAACGACACGATTGTCTATCCCGGCCACGATTATCACGGCTGGGTGTCTTCCACCGTCGGCGAGGAAAAGCGGTTCAATGAACGCCTGAACCTGTCGATCGACAAGGCTACCTTCGTCGAGATCATGAACCATAGAAAAACGCCGCGCCCTGCAAAAATGGATATCGCCCTACCCGCCAATATGATAGCCAGCCGCATGGTCTAGGGAGTATGGGCCCACCTTGACGGGTTCAGGCCCCATTTCCCGGCGCGTGGTGAACCGGCTTCTTCGTCCAGTTCCCCTCGCCATCACACACACTCACACCTCTCGTAGCCACCCGCTCCGCCTCGAACACATAGACCCGTCAAGCACGAAAAAGTAGAATGAGCTATCCTCTTTTCTTCTTCCGAGCGGGGGGCAATACTCCTGCTCCTGTTGCGATTGGTCCTGGTGAAAGGCGGATGAATGATGCGACGTCTTTTCTTCGGAGTGTTCTTGGTTGTCGCCTGTGCGCTAGGCGCGGCAGCAGAATCTATAGTGACAGTAGATTCTATTGAGGAGGCGGAATTTGCGTATGATCGTGGTGATTATACACGGGCGGCCCGCCTCTTCAGTCCCCTGGCGGAGCAAGGAGTGGCATCAGCCCAGTTCTATCTGGGCCTGATGCATGAAAAAGGAAGAGGCGTCCGGCAGGACTACCGAACGGCACTGACGTGGTTTCGCAAGGCGGCAGCGCAGGGCTATGCTGGTCCGCAGAACAATCTGGGCCTAATGTATGAGAGGGGAAGGGGCGTCAGGGAAGACTCCGTGCGCGCGCTCATGTGGTACAACGTCGCTGCCGCCATGTTGAATGGCGAAGAGGGGAAGACCGCCATGAAGCGTCGAGACCATCTGACGTCACAAATGACTGCCGCGCAGATCGAGCAGGCGCAGGAGATGGCACGGCGTTGTGAGCAGTCGCAGTTTAAGAAGTGCGACTA
>JBDTWG010000623.1:0-1747 GCA_040006855.1 Nitrospira sp. | reverse complement strand
GCCGAAGTTCCTTGCCGTCTTTCCCGAAAAGATAGCAGTGATCTTCCGCAAGACATATAAGCAGCTTGTCTCCCTTTGCAAAACCGAAATCACCGGATGCGCGGAATATCAACAGGTCATCGGCATCCGGCGTTTCCAGATAGACGTAGGAATGGCTGCCGAGGGGCTCCACGAGATTGACCTTCGTCTCAACGAGGTTGTGATCCCCCCCCGTCACCAGATGCTCCGGACGAATGCCAAGCGTGACCGGAGTATCCAGAGGCAACTCTCCGGCGACGGCATTCACCCGGATCGTCGTTCCGCTGGTCAGTCGAACCGTTGTGATATCCGCGCGACTTTCTACCACAAACCCGGACAGAAAATTCATGGCAGGCGATCCGATAAAGCCGGCCACAAAGCGGTTGGCAGGATACTTGTACAGTTCATTGGGGGAACCCGTCTGTTCAATCAATCCATCCCTGAGAACCACAATCCGATCGGCCAGCGTCATGGCCTCCACCTGGTCATGCGTGACATAGATGATCGTGGTCTCAAGCGTCTCGTGCAGTCGTGCAATCTCATGACGCATCTTCACACGAAGAGAGGCATCCAGGTTGGAAAGGGGTTCATCAAAGAGGAAGATTCGCGGACGCCTGACGATCGCCCGGCCAATAGCCGTACGCTGGCGCTGTCCACCGGAAAGCTCTTTCGGTTTCCGCTCAAGCAGCGCGGTCAGGCCGAGGGTATCGGCAGCCGCGCGCACCGCTTGATCAATTTCTGCCGGAGAAGCTCCGGCAATTTTCATCCCGAAGCTCATGTTTGCATAGACGGTCATATGCGGATACAGCGCATAGGACTGGAACACCATCGCAATACCGCGCTCGGAAGGCGAAAGTCGCGAGACATCGGTCTCACCGATTTTGATTGTGCCCTGATCGATCTCCTCGAGACCCGCAATGGTACGCAACAGGGTTGACTTGCCGCAACCCGAAGGGCCGACAATCACCGCAAACTCACCATCGGCCACATCAAGGTCAATTCCCGACAACACGGCGGTCTTGCCAAAACTCTTGTGAATATTTCGCAGGGTGAGACTAGCCATGACGCATATGCACGGAAAGAGGCAGGAAGGGTTCATCCAGAACCGCACCATTGGATTGAATAATTTTCGAATAATACCGGGCGGTATCCTTGGGCGTTCGCTCAAGCGTTTCAAAATCGACATGCACAATGCCGAATCGCTTGGCATAGCCATGAGACCATTCATAGTTGTCCATGAGAGACCAGGCCATATATCCCCGCACATCAACGCCCTGCTCAATCGCGGTCCGGACCGCTCGAAGGTGTTGGTTCAGATAATCCATCCGCACCGGATCAATGACACGTCCATGAATCGGTTTTGGCGGATCAAAAAATGCCGAGCCATTCTCGGTGATATAGAACGGCATGTCCCCATATCGTTTCTTCAGCCACAGCAGCGTATCGGATAGCCCTTCCGGGTAAACCTCCCACCCGGTTTCCGTGTGGGTCTTGTGGGCCTGGCGAACGGTTCTGGCCCTGACAGGCAAGCAGTCCAGGCTATCACATGTCACCGCACGCGTGTAATAATTCAGCCCGACAAAATCGATCTTCTGACGAATCAGATCGAAATCCTTTGCCGGCCATTCAGGCCAGGCGTCACCGAATATTTCCTTCATTTCCTCCGGATAGGATCCCAGAAGGGCTGGATCAAGAAACTGCCGGTTCATATACGCATCCGCGCGATTGG
>JBDTWG010000622.1:0-1759 GCA_040006855.1 Nitrospira sp. | reverse complement strand
GGTCCGATTGAGGAGGCGGTGGCGAAGGCGGAAAAGATGGGAGTGAAGGTTTAAGGGAGGCAGGGGACCGAGCGGTCCTCTTTGCTCGCGTCACGCGCGGCTTCAGAAGGCCATCGTTGGACGCGCGTAGTAGAGGACGCATCGCACCCCTTCTCATGGTACAAGGGAGCGGTAGAAGAAAATGCCGGGAAAGATTCTGTTAGAGGTGGTGACGCCGGAGAAGCTGCTCCTGAGCCAGGAGGTCGATGAGGTCATCGCCCCGGGTAGCGAGGGAGAATTCGGCGTGCTTCCAGGACATTGCCATTTTCTCTCCAGCCTGCGTATCGGGGAGCTCCGGTACAAGAGCCAAGAGGTGTGGCGGTACATGTCTATCCTCTGGGGCTATGCCGAGGTGACCCCGACCAAAGTCACCGTCATGGCGGAAGTCGCCGAAAAGGCGGAAGACATCGATATCGGTCGTGCCCAGCAAGCTGTTGAAGTGGCCGAACAACGTCTTCAAGCCGGTGGTCTTCCTTCAGAAGTGAGAGACGCCCAAATCAGTCTCGAAAAGGCTCGACTCCGCAAGAAGATCGCTGACCGCGCCCGCAAGACGGGACACGCCTAGCTCGCGGTTCCCGTTCGTGTCATTCATTCCTTCTCCCCTAGCGTCCGCCCTTCCGCTTCTGCCCAGTCAGAAACCACGGCCGTGCGATCAACGGATTCGGTCGTCCTCCACGAAGCCCTTCATAACACACAAATTCGCCTCCGCCATCACTGTGATATGGAACAAGAGAGTATCCTCGCTGCCGGCTTTAGCTCGCGAGTCTTCCTGCCATACACTGCTGGATGATCTGGAACAAGCATCGCCTGGGTACTCTGTTGATACGCGTGGGCGGGGCACGCCGTTCGGCTCTTACCAGCAGGCCGAGGGCTTCCCTACCGATTCCGTGAGCATCCTATCCCTGCGAACTGGATCTGACATTTCAAACTTATCTTACTCAAGGACACAGTCGCAGTCGATCGATACCATATGAGCTGGTTGACGACCTCGGGGCATCTGAAGATGGAGGTTCTGCCGCCTGTCCGGCAGGCACTGAACGAGCTTGCGGTCCATCCCAGGGAACTGCCAGTGTTCAGTCACCGACCCTGCCGGACTCCAGATCGTATTATTTGACGGGAATGCTGATCACGATCGCCCCCATGACATCATTGATTTTGAAGTCACGTTTAGGGCTGTCTTGATGGGCATTGTGGCAGCCGATGCAAGCCTGGGTTACAGCAAGATCGGGATATACGGCCTGGAAGTAACTGACGCCTCCTTCCTTCACAAACCCCGTATGAGGTTTGGTGGGATGAGTGAGCACCGCACCCAGCCCTGTCTTCTCAAATTCGCTGGCGGCGACGTTCCGCTTGTTGATTGGCCAGAGGCTGATCAATCGATACTGTATGCCAATTCCTTTTTTGGCCATGACGCGTCCTGACTCCATCAGGAATTGAGCCGGCAGCGGCAGCGTATTCTTCTGTTCCCAATTTTCCGACGCGACGACCACGCCTTTGGACTGCAAGCGCTCGACGACGTGCCTGGTGTAGACATCCCGATCTGCCTCGATCACCGCGTGCACATAATCCGCGACCGTCTCGATTGGGAGACTGATCGATGCATCCGCCGACGTGGTATTCGGCCGGATCAGATCAGCGACGGCCAATCCGCACGCCAGCATAAGCACACCCCGGAGCACCTTGGTGGAGAATGTCATAAAAACCTCCTGGTTATCCCCGT
>JBDTWG010000621.1:0-1772 GCA_040006855.1 Nitrospira sp. | reverse complement strand
CCGTCATGCCGGGATACCCGGCGAATGGTTCCCCCTCCGTGCCAGCGGGTGGATCGTTTCGCTGTGCCTGCATGGCAGCATTATCTTTCTGACCGGCCTACTCGTCGCCAACATCGGCCTGGCACCGCCGTCAACCCTGTTTCATTGGGATGTGACGGTCGTCAGCCCTCAGGCTTCAACGGCGACGATCCCGGCGTCTCTACAAGCATCCGTGACTTCTTCAGAAGCCACCAAGCCTAATGTGCGCAGCACTCACGCGAGCGCAGCAGGGAACAGGCGTCCCCTCGCACCACCCCAGGCCGCTCCAGCCAGACCCACACCAGCAGAAACGACTGAGTACCGCACTGCGGATTCAGTCCTTCCACCACTCCATCAAGATTCCCCGCGGGCGCCTGAGCATATCGCCACCGTTCCTCTCGACGAACAGCCGAAGTCAGCCAGGGACGAAGCCGTTCAGAATGATGTCGCCCTGATGCCGGCAGAAACAGTCCCCAGATCGCACTCTCCTGAGCGTGCACCAGCTCTTCTAGACACCGACACTGTCCTCACATCAAAACCGCCACCCCCATCGGCCAACGTCTCTGTCGCACCTTCAGCCACGACCACTTCGTCGCAAGTGGCATCGCTCCCTCCTTCAACCTCACCGACTCCGACAATCCAAAAACCAGACTATGGGTGGCTCGCAGACCCCCTCCTGCGCCGTGTTGAAACACTGAAACAGTATCCGGCCTTGGCACGGCTGAACCATCTAGAAGGTCGCGTAGTCGTCCGGATTGTCATCGAAGCAGATGGGCGAATCGCCTCGGTTGCGATTGCAAAAAGTTCCGGTCATGACGTCCTTGATCAGGCGGCGATGGAGACGCTTCGACAAGCTTCGCCGATCGCGCTGTCTCAGCCGCTCGAAAAGTCCCCCGTAACGATTCACATTCCCCTCAGTTATCGCCTCGGGCGGTAGGATCTTCGGTGACAGAACGACTTCAACCCGACGGATACGATCGCACCAGCCTTACTGGTTAAGGCGGCTCGCTGATTATTCATCGCCCTGACTAATTCGGACCCTTCCCTTCAGATAAGAAGATATCCAAACCTTACCATCGCGATCTACAATGATCGCGCCGACTCCCGGCAACCGGTCAATCAGCGCCAGCCCTCGCTCTCGCCCCATCACAAAAACTCCGGTATCCAACCCGTCCGCCGTCATCCCCTCGCGAGCGACAATCGTGACACTTTGACAGTCGCGCGCCGGCTGCAGAGTGACCGGATCAAGAATGTGATGGTACCGCACCCCATCCCGTTCGAAATACCGCTCATAGTCCCCCGCGGTTGAGATAGCCTCATCCTGAAGGTCGACAAAAGCCAGCACGGCTTGCTCCCGCCGTGGATGCCGAATGCCGAAGGGAAATTGAGTACCGCCTGGAAGCCGGCCGAAAGTCTTGATATCACCGGATAAGGCGACAACCCCTGCGGTTGCGCCGGCCTTCTGCATAGCTGTGACAGCCATGTCCGCGGCATATCCTTTACCAATACCGCCCACATCCACTCGCATGCCGGTCTTGGCCAGATAGGCCGTCCCCTGTGCTTTATTAAGGTGAAGCGACCTCAGATCCGTGAGCGGTCGAACGGCCTGTAACGTCGCATCCGAAGGAACCTGTTGTCGATCTAAGACACTCCAAGCCTCGACTGCGGGCCCCACGAGAATATTGAAGCCTCCCTCGGTCAATCGAGCCATCTCGATCGACCCCTCCAAAATGCGCATCGTATCCGGACTGATT
>JBDTWG010000620.1:0-1781 GCA_040006855.1 Nitrospira sp. | reverse complement strand
CGGCCTTCACCGGTGTGGAGCGGCGCTTCCATCTACGCGGCGAGAAAGCGGGAATCATGGTCGTGGACGATTACGGGCACCATCCGACCGAAGTCCGGGCTACGATCGCGGCGGCGAAGCAGGGGTGGGACCGGCGCGTGGTGGTGCTGTTCCAACCTCATCGGTACAGCCGTTCACGCGATTTGATGCAGGAATTTTCCCATGCGTTTGATCAGGCGGATGCACTGTTTATGACGGAGATTTACGCAGCCGGCGAACAGCCGATTCCCGGCGTGTCCGGTGAAAAATTGGTTGAGGCTGTTCTGGCAGCGGGGCACCCCTCAGCGACCTTCGTCGGAAGTAAAGAGACCTTAGCGGATCAGGTGTTGCCGACGCTGAAGTCTGGTGATCTTGTAATCACCCTCGGCGCTGGGGACATCTGGAAGGCAGGCTTGGCGATTCTTGAACGGTTACCGGCCTGAGCATAATGCGATGGGCGAAATGGAGCCAGGTGCAGAGCGCAAGACCCGATCGACGAGAAGCAAGAAGGACTGGGCACGCATCCTTCAGGGCGTTCGGGGCACGGTCACCTGTGAGGCGTCGTTGCAATCGTACACGTCATTCCGCATCGGTGGGCCTGCGGAGGTCTTGGTTGAACCGGCCGATGTGGAGGATCTCTGCCGCGTGGTCGCACAGGCCCGCGCAGAAAAGATTCCGGTCTTCGTCGTGGGCGGGACGAATCTCTTGGTGCGTGACGGCGGCATTCGCGGGATCGTGGTCAGTCTGGCCAAATTCAAAGGTATCCGCCAGGAGCCGGACCATGTGCTCTATGCGGAAGGGGGCGTCGGCATGCCGACCCTGATTGGTTATGCGGTCCGTCGCTCGCTGGCCGGGCTGGAGTGGGGCGCGGGGATTCCAGGAACCGTTGCCGGCTGTGTGGTGATGAATGCCGGGACGCGATTGGGAGAAATGAAGGATTCGGTCAAAGCCGTCCGTATGATCGACTCGCGTGGGCGGGTACTAGACATTCCGGCCGCCGATATCTCGTTCAGCTATCGACGGGCGCACTTACCGCGCGGCATCGTTGTGGGAGTCTGGGTACAGTTGAAGCCCGGCGAGCACAGCCAGATCGAAAATACGGTGAAGGAGTATTTGCGGTATCGCAAGGACACTCAGCCATTGACGCTGCCGAGTGCCGGCTGTGTGTTCAAGAACCCGCCGCAAGATTCAGCCGGCCGACTGGTCGAAGCGGCGGGTCTGAAGGGCGCTCGCGTCGGCGATGCCCAGGTCTCCGAAAAACATGCGAATTTCATGGTTAACATGGGCCATGCGAGGGCCGAGGATGTGTTGACCCTCATCAAGAAAGTGCGCGCGGGGGTCAAAAAGCAGTCAGGTGTCAGACTCGAACTGGAACTCAAGGTCGTCGGGCAGGCCTGACGAGGATCGAGGAAGGGCATGGATGTGACAGAACGGAAGCCGCTGACTCGCTCGAAAATCGGGGTGCTGATGGGCGGTCAGTCTTCGGAGCGCGAGGTGTCGCTCAAGACCGGCGAGGCCGTGTATCGCTCGCTGGTGCGAAGCGGCTATGACGCCGTGGCCATCGATGTCGGTCCGGCACTGACCCAGACCATGCAAGAGCAGTTGGTCGAGATTGCGTTCTTGGCTCTACACGGTCCAGGCGGAGAGGACGGCGCGATTCAAGGGTTCTTGGAGACGCTGGGTATCCCTTATACGGGATCCGGGGTACGGGCGAGCGCCATCGGCATGCATAAGGTGGCGACCAAGACGCAATTGGCTGCCGA
>JBDTWG010000619.1:0-1791 GCA_040006855.1 Nitrospira sp. | reverse complement strand
TTGGTGACCTGTCCGATCTTATAAGGCCCGCACGTCTCTCCCACACCAGCCTGAGTCGTCCCCGCACCGGGGGGCGTATTGGGGTTGAAACCGGGGTTCTGGCAGATCCCCATTAGGCACCGTGGGCGAGCCGAGGGGCAATCCGAATCGGCATTGCAGGGCAGCGGCCGACATTCTTTCCCGATTCCCGGCAATCCTTTCAGGGCGAGACAGACCCGATCGCTGGAGCATTGGTCGGTATTGCTGCAGGCCGCCACGGCCGGCTGTGTATCGATGCTTATCAGAAGCTCGATCAGAAGGACTGACAAGACGACAAGCATGAAAGAACGGACGCCGCTCAATCGGAACATGGGGAAAGGAACAAGAGATCTCGTCTGCATAGCGACCTCCTCAAGGCTCTAGGTAGGGATACAAGTGGAGTGTCTTGGTCATCTCGTACTCAAAATAAGCCTGGCAGTTATCGTTTACGGCCTTCAGATTACCTTTCACGATGGCGGTCGTGCCGGTGAGAAGATGCTGTGTGGGGCGGACGGGGTTTCCTCGAAATCCGCACGCGGCCGGGAGGCAGTTCCACAACGCTTCTGTGACCGCGTTATCTTCATCATAGAACTCGGCTTTCTCGCGGAATAGCTGGTGAGACCAGCCCACTTCCTGACGTGTCCAGGCAAACGGGCTGATGGTAGTGCGGGATCCGGCGCGGGTGCTGAATTTAAACTTGTGATACTGCAGATCCGGCGAGAACCACGTGAACAGGATTTCGCTTTTTCCCACGGCATCACATTTGCTGATCAAATCGAACACGAACGGCCCAATGCTCACGTCATACTGCGGATCAAGATTGACCTGCCAATTCACGGCAAAGGTTTCATAGCCTCCGCCGGTTTTGGGCTCGCGTAGTGAGATGTTGATGGTCATGGTGCGCGGCTTTCCGTCACCTTCCTTGTCGTTGTACAGAAAGCGGTTGCCGGAGGAACGCACGTACGATCCGGTGATGCGTTGATTGCCTACCGAGGAATAGTAGCCGATGCTGATCTCGACCGGTTGCGTGACGGGAAGATTCGGGGCGGCGGTGACCAGCGTGCTAATGCTTTTGTGCGCCAGTCGTAAGGCGTTCGCCACCAAGGTCAAGTTGGCGGTCGGGGCCTGGTATTGAGCCTGAGGAAAATTCTTTGTGGCTGCTCCTGGAAGCTTGTCCAAGATGCCTCGTTCTTGGATTGTTCCGGCCTCTGCGGGAGGCCCCGGTTCTTCTTGGGCTGGAGGGGCAGGAGTCGGCGGTTCATCTTCAGCCTGTGCTCCGGTGAGCAGTGCCGTTGAGAGCCCGATTGCCAGAAGTGTGTATCTCACTCGCTGAGTCACTCCGGTCGACATCATTGATCTCCTCTCCCAACCTGTTACTTTCCTGTGTTGTCCGATTCTGCGGAAGACGGAGCCGGGGTCTCGCCCTCGATGCCGCGCCGCATGATCGGCGTGTTTTGTTTAGGAAGGGCATAGGGCCTTACTGCGCCGAACTTATTGCCCGGAGGCATGGAGCCCCGCATCGGCGTGCAAATGACATAGCCATCCGTACAACGGTCCTTGCAGTTTTTGACGTTGTTGTCGATATCGATGAGTTTGTCGCAGCCTTTGTTGCACGTGTCCCGCTCATCTTTGCACTGCTTATCGGTTTTCTGCGGGCCGCTGCCGGTATTGGGTGCGGACAGTGTGATCGCTGGAACACTCATCAGGACAATGCTCAAGACAATGGCGGAGGTGGCTATACGCTGACGGAAGTTCTTCATGGTAATAGTGTCC
>JBDTWG010000618.1:0-1795 GCA_040006855.1 Nitrospira sp. | reverse complement strand
ACTATTCCTCAGCCCACTTCGATCGTCAAATCGTTCAAATGCTCCATGCCGAAGCACATCAACGTGCAATACACCTTGTAGCTCCGTGCTCCCTTGTCTCCGGCCACAAAATCAAGGGTGGTCTGCCTGGCCTTGAGGCTGAGCTGCTGCGTTTCCGCCACGATTTCCTTGCCGCTATGCAGGGCAAAGGCATGGACGAATCCTTGCTGGTCCTGAGCGCTGCGCATCATATCGCGCAAGACTTCAGAGGTTTTCTCGTCAAACAGGAAGGTGAGCCGCACGGATTCGCCCTTCTTAACATGGAAGGGCGCGGCAATGACCTGGCCATTTGAATCATGAAAACCCTCTTTGTTGACCTTGATCTTGAACTCCACATCGGGATTTCCCGCCCCCGCATCAAAGGCGCCGACAACTGAAAGACAGATGGCCAGAGATAGTATCAACACTCGTTTCAAAATCGTGATCCTCCGTGACAAGTTGTAAACGTTATGGCGTCGAGATAATCGGAATCTCCCGTGCCGACTCCGCCCGGATCTGCTCCATCTTTTGATGGATGGCCTCCAGAATTTCAGGACTCCTTCGACATGCCTCGCCGCACTGTTCGCCCATGTGCTGAATCGAACACTCCTCCAGGACCGTCAGCTTTCCGCGCACGCCATTCAGCTCAAACCTGACTCGCACCGGCTCGTGGTGCAGAGGACAGATGGTCTCGGCGACGACGACGTCTTTCACGGTATTCGGATGCGTTGGAAACAAATCGGCCATACGGGCACCTCATCTTGTGGATGGTGAAGAATGAAAGACGGTTCCTTGATACATTAGTTGAAGTGACGCGTTGTCACAATCTTCATCGAATTTCTCACAACACTGCCCTGAAGACCGGCAGCTTCAAGAAAAAGACATCCTCCCTTGTTTTTGAGTGGTGAGTCACCCATAGAGTCCTTATTTCGGTGCGCACGCTCAGCGACCGAGGCTACACCATGATCTAGCCTGTACCTGTTCGGCTGGATCGAGGCCGGCTTTAGGATCCATCAACCTATGGATGGAGTAGGAAGCGGGAAAGAAGCCCGGTTGCCATTTGGCTCCTCCGGGCCTATTGTGCGGTGAGGTCTCCCAATCAGTCTCGTGAGGGAGTACGTGTCCAGCTCGATGCTCGGTATCCCTGATCCCGCCATACGACAAGCCGACCGTTAATCGTTCATTTACTTGACCAAAAGCTTCACGCTAATCGCGCCTCCGAGATCCCCTTCTTTGGCGCCCTCTTTCTTGTAACCAGAGACATCCGTCTCTCCCTTCGGAACCCCATGGCAACCCAAGCAGCCTTTTCCGTAATAGAGCGGCAATAGAACCCGCACGGCTTTCCCGCCGTCGACCGTCTCGCTCAGTGCCTTGTCGCCCTGTCGGGGATAGGATGCTTCGGCGAGTTTCGTGAGGAGGCCTGCTTCAAACTGGTCGGCCTTATTCTTGGGGTTGCGCAACAATCCGTCTTGTGTCGTTTGCTTGAGATAGATACCGGTCTTGGCGCTGAACTCCGCGGCTGCCTGCGTGCCGAAATGTGCCGGCGTGAAGCCTTTATACGCAAGGTCCTTCTGATTGATCTTCGCCTGATTGTCGGCCACTGTTTTCTTGGAAGCCGCCACCAGTTCCGGCAACAGGCTCTTCGCGGTTTCTGGCACAGCTGCCGCCTTCAGTTTACCCAAATCGACGCCAGACCGTCCTTTGAACTTCTCGATCAACTCTTTTTCGAATACGTCAGGAGTAAACCCTTTGTCCCCTTTCCCTGCATCATTGATGA
>JBDTWG010000617.1:0-1802 GCA_040006855.1 Nitrospira sp. | reverse complement strand
TGAGCCTCGAAGTTCCAACGCAATTAGGGCCAGGCTTCTTGAGATGGCCTCCAATGATGAGCGGCGGAAAAAATCGGCGTTTATGCTCCTAGGGCAAATCGAACAGTGGCGGCTGGAGTATGGAAGACCGGCCGGTGAGCCTCGGCACCCGGCGTTCGATTCGGGTGGACCTTGGCCTCCGATACCGAATGGATCATGAACATTTGATCTCTTTCCTGGGCAGGGGCAGCCCCTAAAAAAGACGGCCGGGAAGATAAAGGTTACGCGGGTCGTGGCGAAGAGAGAAGAATTTATACCCGTGTGAAAACGGCGATTAGGTAGGTCTCATGGATCTGTTTACAAAAAAAGAACCGAGTGCGCACAGCCAGTCACATCATGGCCATGATCATACGCATGGCGCTCTTGATCCTGCCGTCCTCACCACAAAGCAGGGGATTCGGGCCGTCCAGCTTTCCTTTCTCGTATTGCTGGCGACAACTCTCGTGCAAGTCTGGGTTGTCTATCTTTCAGGAAGCGTGGCGCTTTTGGCAGATACGATCCACAATTTTGGCGATGCAGCGACAGCATTTCCCTTGTGGGTCGCGTTCGCCATGGCTCGTCGAAAGCCGACCAAGTCGTTTAGTTACGGATTTGGCCGAGTGGAAGATCTCGCCGGCGTCGTAATAGTGCTCACCATTCTTTCCAGCGGACTCTTCGCGGGTTATGAAGCAGTCACGAGGCTGTTACATCCTCCCAAAGTTGACTACCTTGGTGCGGTCGTCGCCGCATCAATCATCGGTTTTATAGGAAACGAAGTCGTGGCCTACTATCGGCTGAAGGTCGGCAACGCAATTGGGAGCGCGGCTTTGATTGCCGATGGGCATCACGCACGGATAGACGGATTTGCCAGCTTGGCAGTGTTGTTCGGTGCGGTCGGCGTGTGGTTGGGTTTTCCGTTAGCCGATCCGTTGATTGGGGTTGTGATCACGGCCGTGCTCTTCAAAATAGTTTGGGATAGCGGGAAATCGGTCTTTATGCGACTTCTAGACGGAGTAGACCCGGAAGTAATTGACGAAGTAACCCATGCTGCACAGCATGTTCCTGGAATTCTAGACGTGACGGAAGTTCGGGTCAGATGGCTTGGCCATCGCTTGTTGGCCGAGATTAATATTGCAGTGGACTCAGCTTTGTCTGTCGAACAGGGGCATGAGATTGCAAAAGAAGTTAGACATCAGTTGCTTCATCACTTGAAGTATCTAGGCAATGCGATTATTCACATCGACCCTGTCAATGCCTCGGGAGAAGAACACCATCATCTCTCAGAGCATTCCCATGGCAACTTTGCCGCGCATTCGCATTGATTATCAGTGAGGCTTCAGCTCGGGGTTTCTAAGCCTCCGTCCCACTTCGTCAAGCGTGAGATGGTCGTCGCGGCGGTCATAAAGGCCCGTGGTGCGGGCGCTCTCATGGTTCGCCATTTGCTGGGCGATTTCGAGCTTCCCGCCATTCCTTAAATATTCAGTGATGCCGGTTGCGCGGAACGTGTGACAGCCGATTTTAGTTTTGATGCCGGCATCCTCTGCCCGGCGCTTGATCATACGGTACACATCCGTGCGCGACATAGGCCGCTCAGTGAGAACTCCCGATTGCCCTTCGGTGGTGCGGAACAGATAGCCCTTCTGGTCGCCAGAGAGATCGGCGGCGTGGATATAGGCTTCAAGATACCTCTCAAGATTATGATGGCAGGGCATTTCATGGCGCTTGCCACCTTTTTCATGCAAGCGCGTCCAGGTACGGCGGGCCTGCGTGTACACGTCTTCGAC
>JBDTWG010000616.1:0-1816 GCA_040006855.1 Nitrospira sp. | reverse complement strand
ATGCACTTGTAATCGGGAACTACTTTGTCGATCGCTCCATGCTCCGAGCATAAGACACGACATGGCAGGGACACAGTCGTGCCGATTGGGTGACTTGCCTATTAGCGGGGGATCTCACGCCTCTTTCATAAGCTCGTCTCGCCAGAGTGGGAAACAGGGCTAGCTCATAGCTCTACGGCCTTTGCTTTCGGTGGCCCAGACAGCGTAGAGTACTAACTGGCTATCCCTCCCTACTCCACGCTTAATTGCCTGCGGCCTGCCACCGCCGTCAACGCTCGAAAGGCGGCCCTCCGTGCTGACGCTCTCACAGGAAATCAGGAGCTGCTTGCGCACCACAGCTGTCATCTTTTCACCCTCGCGAATTGATCCTCCGTGGAATCGCATCTTTCCTTAGGAATTGCACGGGCAATCTGACCCGTCTATCCAGCCAGCCAGGCTCAGCCCTCAACTGCTCAGATTGAATGTCCGGCCTCGCTGGCCGAATATCGCGCAGACGGAGGAGTCGGCAATCTAAATGGGTCAGAACTGAATAGACGCACCAAGCAATTGACCTGCTTGGTATCTGGGAGGTGCTCCATGAATTCAAGTACGATCGCACAACGCTCACTCTGGGTACTTTTCGCCGCAGGCCTCTGGGGTTGTGCCGGAGGTCCGGGGTTGGCTGTCACCTTGCCAAGCAGTGCATTTTTTGAGGCCGATACGAAAGAGCAAGAGGCGTTGCGAATCGTGAGTCGCGCTCAGGAATCACGCAGGGCAAATTGCCAACAGAGCGCGACCTGCGAGGAGGTCACCTATACCAGGGGATTGGTCGCATTATTCGAGAACCGCGAGGATGCGATCAACGCCTTTCAGGAATTGCGCACCACCATGCCAAACGGCCGATATGCGGCATCCAGCACCCGTTGGCTCGCGCTCTTACAGGGAGGTCAACTGGCCTCGGCCCGTCAGAGCCCGCTATTTATCCAGTTGAGACAGGAGATCCTTCATGGCCTATTGGAGCCGGACACACTGGCGGCCAGTCGGAAACTGAAGGAGCAAGAACGGCGGATTGCTGAATTGAGCCACTGACCAATAAGACTACGCATGCGAGAGAAGATTGCCAGCAAGGCGTAACCGTCGGCGTGCATCACGACGAAACGATGACCAGACGGCGGCATTCGCAAAACAGGAAGGAGAAAGTAACGACTCCGGAGGGTAATCCACTGGTCAACAATCACCATTTTCCGACCAAGAACAAAGAGGGTTTTTAAAACGCAGGCCTTCGGTGAGACTCATGACCCCCTGTGCACAACTGCCAGTCCCAATTCGGACCACCCCAATTCCTTCGCGTGTGTGGTGATATGAGTCAGGAGAGTTCGTTTTGCCATTTCTTCATCCACTTCCCTCGTTCCCTTGACGATCATGAAAGGGAGCTCACTCTTCCATAAGGTGGTCCCCTCCGCACTTATCAGATGTAGGAACAGTCTCTGTGGGTGTCTCTCCTTCAATCCCCACAATGCGGTCTGGGGCGGTTCGACCATCACTCTCCCGAATAGCACAGCATCCACCTGAATATCCCGGCTAAGCTGCGGCGTCAGTGCGATATCATCTTGGGCGGTGGTGCTCTGCATCAGTTGTGTGAGCGTATTCGGGGGCAGACGGCTGCTGACCTCAGCCGGACTGATCACCTGAAGGTCGGTTCCCTGTGCGAGCACGGCCGCCCACCACTCAGCCATCCGTACGTCCCCGACAAAGGAAGCCACTGCCATGTTCTTTAAGTGAACCTGCCGTCGCTCCTCAGGCAGTGCCACCCACGTATGTTCAAAGGGCTCAAACG
>JBDTWG010000615.1:0-1816 GCA_040006855.1 Nitrospira sp. | reverse complement strand
CTAGGAACGGATTGCTGATTAAGAGTCCTGCCGAAAACCTACCCCAGAACAATCAACAAGAGTACTCTCCCGCAAGATGTGGAATTCATGATGGCACAACTCATCATGGATCAGGGTCTGTCAGGAGGTTTTTGGCACCAGCTTGGCACCGCAGAAGAGGGAAGGGACAGACAGAGCGTATCTGCCTGCCCTTCTCCAGTTCAGCCTACCATTGCGGGCTATGCCGACACTTTCGACGCCATGCGCTCGCAAGATGGCGCACACTTCCGGCACATCTCGATGCACTCTTTTATCATCTGATCGTCTCCTGCCACTTGTTCGCAATCCTTCCCGCACTGCTTACACAGCTCGGAACATAGGCGACATATCCGGTCGTGAAACGGTGACTCTCGAACCATGTAATCAGCACTGGTCGCGCACATCTGTGCACAATCTATTATTAAGCGAATGTGATCGGGTGCCGCATGGCGCCCACCGAGTTTCAAACAATGTGCGATTGTTTGGGTGCACATCGCATGGCAGTCTCGGCAGAGCTGGATGCATTGTTTCATCTCGTCGTCCGTGTGATGCCCCCCTTGGGCGAGTGAAGGCTGCGCTTCTGAGTCGCCACGGGACGCGGCATACACTTTCGGCAAGACCATCAACGAAGCACTGGTAGCAACCAAAGATGCTCCAGTAGATAGAAATGTCCTTCTGCTGAGGTTGTTGATCGCTGGCATAACTTCCCCTTTCCTGGGTTGGGTTCGCATTGATGACCTATCTATCGACAATGCTCTGCCGGACTTCGTCTTGCGTCGGCCATGCCCGCCAAGCCACCGACGAATCGGATCGAAGTTTCGGCGCACTGAAACCCAAAGGGGTATCAAATCCTCAGAACTGTGGTTGGGATCGAGAGATGAATGGGAGTGTCCGCACCGCGCGGAGAGTGTTCCGCTCGGAAAACAGCGAACGCTGAAACGTAGACCTGAGGAGCGGCCTCAAAGTCCATCTTGAGGAGGGGCAATTCCGGGCCAGAGGAAGTATGAGATTGTGGTCCTAACTGGAGGAAGGCATCACACGTCTGCCGAACCGGCTCCTCAGTGGCAGGAGCGGAACAGTCCGGTGCAGACTCAGGCTGTAGTGGTAATACACAGGCGTAGGCATTGAAAGTAAAGACCAATAGAAGCAGGACTAGGAACTTGCAGAGAGGATTCATTGAGGTGATTATCAAACTATACGCTGCATGGGTCAAGTATGGGTCTGCTGAAAATCCGCTGATTGACGTATCAGATCGGCCTTCGGAGCTAACCGAAAGGCTCCGATAAATGGGCGGGGTCGCAGTCAGCTGCATAAACAGTAGGCGAGCTGGAGATAACCTTAAGGCTGGAGACGTTGTCTGATGAGTGAGGTTTACCTTAGCAATGCGGGAACGATGTAGACGGCTCTTTCCATTGCCACTCATATGGAGCTGATGGCGTCCCCAACGGGATTTGATGGCGTTTGCACGAGCGGCTCAACTTCGTGGGGAGTTTCCTTCAGCGGTTTAATAGAAGCAGCTTAGGTTGATCACCGGTTTGAACGAGCGACTCACATGAGCTCCTACTTGCACCGTCTCGCAGCTGAATAGTGACGCAGGGCATCTTGGGGACGGCCCAGCCGTTCATACAACTCCGCGAGGTGGCAATGCGGCATCCGAAAGCCGGGGTCGAGCTCAAGGGCGCGCTGATATGCCGTAATCGCCGACGTATCTTGCCCGCGATCTTCGAGAACCACCCCTAAATTGAAGTGCGCCACGGCTACATCTGGGCCGTGATGGATCGCATCCCGGTAGCTCGCC
>JBDTWG010000614.1:0-1827 GCA_040006855.1 Nitrospira sp. | reverse complement strand
ATGGATTGAATCATCACGTAGAAAGCGGGAATTAAAATTGTTCCAATAATTTCTGAAACCAGCATCCCTCCAAAAACAACGGTTCCGAGTGATTGACGACTTACTGCACCTGCGCCTGACCTCGCGCGACTCGCCTCCGGTGTTAACTCGACACGATGGATAATATTTGAGTTCGAATAGCTCGTGCTCAGAAAAGACCCGTCGGCTTTGTATCGTAACTGACCAGCAGGTTCTTGGTTTGCTGATAATGATCTAGCGCCATGCGATGGTTCTCGCGGCCGAAACCCGACTGCTTATAGCCGCCGAACGCGGCGTGTGCCGGATACAAATGGTAGCAATTCGTCCATACCCGGCCCGCCTGTATGCCGCGGCCGACTCTGTATGCTTTATTCATATCCCGCGTCCATACTCCCGCTCCCAGGCCATAAAGCGTGTCATTGGCCATGGCCAGCGCCTCTGCTTCATCCTTGAATCTCGTAACGGACACGACAGGACCGAAGATTTCTTCCTGGAAGACACGCATCTTGTTATGTCCCTCAAAAACCGTAGGCTCCATATAGTAGCCCTCCTTAAGATCCCCCGGCAATACGTTGCGTTCACCGCCCGCGAGCACCTTCGCTCCTTCTTTCTTGCCAATGTCAACGTACGACAGGATTTTCTCGAGCTGATCGTTTGATGCCTGCGCACCCACTGTGGTCTCCGTATCAAACGGATCGCCTTGCTTATTATTGCTAACCCGTGAAACAGCCTGATGCAAAAAGTCATCATAGATAGTGTCCTCGATCAACGCTCGAGACGGGGCCGAGCAGACTTCTCCCTGATTGAGTGCGAGCATTCCAAAACCCTCAAGTGCCTTCTCAAGGAAACCATCATGCTGAGCCATGATGTCCGAAAAAAAGATATTAGGTGACTTTCCCCCCAACTCGAGTGTTAAAGGAATTAAATTCACTGACGCATACTGCATCATAAGCCGACCTGTGGTGGTCGCGCCTGTAAACGCTAGCTTAGCAATTCTCTTGTTTGAAGCCAGTGGTTTGCCTGCTTCTTCTCCAAATCCGTTCACGATATTGACAATACCGGGAGGTAAAAGCTGCTGGATGAGTTCGGCCAAGACGAGTATGCTCCAGGGTGTCTGTTCGGCGGGCTTGATGACAACGCAGTTTCCGGCAGCCAGGGCAGGCGCCAGTTTCCATGCCGCCATAAGGATCGGGAAGTTCCATGGAATGATCTGACCGACCACGCCGAGTGGTTCGCGGAAGTGATAGGCGACCGTATGCTCATCGAGTTCACTGATACCGCCTTCCTGCGCGCGAATGCAGCCTGCGAAATAACGGAAATGATCGATTGCGAGCGGGATATCAGCCGCGAGTGTTTCACGAATGGGTTTTCCGTTGTCCCATGTTTCCGCTACCGCGAGCATTTCAAGGTTCTGTTCCATCGCGTCGGCGATTTTGTTCAAGATAAGGGCGCGTTCCGCTGGTGCCGTCTTTCCCCACTTGTCTTTGGCCTGATGAGCCGCATCCAGGGCCATTTCAATATCTTCAGCCGTCGAGCGTGGGATGTCACAGAATGGTTGACCTGTGACTGGTGAGATGTTCTCGAAGTACCGCCCCTTTACCGGCTCAGCCCATTTGCCATTGATGAAATTACCATACTTTGCTTTGAATTGAACTTTTGCACCTGTTTGGTCTGGACGTGCGTAAATCATTTGGCCCTCCTCATGAGATACTGTAAAGATATGGAAAAAATCACAACATTTTTTTCATTATAGAACTTCTTGCAAAACTCCCCGGAGATCTGGGCGTAGGCATTGCCATCTACTGATCC
>JBDTWG010000613.1:0-1828 GCA_040006855.1 Nitrospira sp. | reverse complement strand
CTTCCCATGCTTCGAGAGCACTACCGCTTCGGGCACAATTGCAGGAAGTTTTTTCGCAAGGCGAGCGTTTGCAACGCCGTCTGTGCCTGCAATGCCGCATACTTTGCCAAGGCGTTGGAACACTCCCGTGGGGCATTCGCCCCCGCCGCTAGGCATAGCCGCGCTTCGCATGCGAGGCGCTGATCGCCTGTCAGGACTTGCGCCTGGGCTCGGGGTGTTATCGATGTTTGTGCCAGTACCATCAGTGCTAATGCCAATAACATACTTTTCGCCGTTTTCATTGTCATATCCTCACTCTTTTTCGTTTCTAGCCCCTTTCTCCCCCCTGCTGTGCCGGTTTGTATCGACGGTCTCACAAAAGGCCCCCGCTCGGTGAGCGATCTCCCATCCGCCGACACACGACGTGACGCCTCCTGGCTTGTCTGACCCCTAGGACGACATAAGTATCCTGGTTGGCCGGTTTCTCTGTGCGATGGCCCCGCGTTCGAGCACGATACCGTGGCCGCCGCTGTGCCGGCACAGCCCGGCACGTGCTCGGGCTCGTCACGGTGAGCGCTCGACTCGTCGGCCATCGGCGCGTACCCTCCAATCATAGTGGCCTTTGCTCTCCACGTGTGGCGAGAGAGCAACGGCCATATGTTTCGGAGGTTTTATGAAGAGACCCGCCAACCCGTTTACGATTCATATCTATGAGGCAAATTATGTGGTGAAACACATCGCCGGCCCACGACACTCGACCTGGGCTCATAGGCGGCCGAACATGGCACAGGGGCTGATCCGCGCGCGGCATGGTCTGGTACAATCCAGTCGCGTGGCGGTGTTCGTGGTCGCTCGGTTGTCCTACATGATCGCCCGCATCTGCATCGGCGTCGTGAGAGGTATTCGCCTTGTTTACGACGTCCCGATCAGGTTGCTTGAATTCGTGTTTATCACACTCCCTCTGTTCGTCATTGGCCTGTGCTTTTTGCTGGCCACGATCGCATTTGTTTGGGGGATTGGCGATGCGCTGTATCGTAGCTTGTCTCATCTTCCTCATCCTTGACTGACCTTTATGCTTGTCCCTGACTGGCAAGAAATCGATCTTCCTTCACAGCCATCGCACGGCGGGATGCTGCTCCATCGTTCACAGCGCGCCACTGGATTGTGCACGAGTCGCCTGCACGAGCGTGTCCGTTTTTGCCGCAGATCAGTCCGATCTCCCTATCTCCCAGCGGGAGACGCAAGCGTCACCGTCACCTGAGCGCCCGAGGCAGTGCCAGAAGTGGTGTGCCCGAGCAGAGGCGCCCCAAGCCAATTGGCCATAGTTGTCATGGCCCGGGTCCGCCGACCATGGACTCGATGAATCCAGTTCGAACCCAGTTGCATGATGAAACGGTAGAGGCCGAAGCATGTCGCTCGCGCCTCGCTCCACGACGACAACGTAGATGGACGGAATGTCTGAATCTTGTGCAAGAATGTTTCATGAGTGATTCTGAATCCTGAACCCCAGCAACAGGAGGACCGCAAGGTGTGCGGGATAATAGATATAGAAAAACCGGGAGGCTCTCGGAATCTCGATCGTGACGCAAGAGGCCATTCCGGCGAGGACCACAAACGACGCGCAGGCCCACCAGTTGCCGTTGATCAGGGTGAGGCTGGCTGTGCCCGCTAGCCACAGGAGGAGCGCCCCCCATGTCGGTTGTTTCCAATACAACCATGCGCCTACACAGAGCGCGACACCCGGCCACCAAAATTCAACCATGGCGCCACCTAGAACAAACACCGCCGCCGCTCTGGTCTTCCAGAACGGCCGGCGTGACTCGATCACGTACATGATGTACACCGCGAC
>JBDTWG010000612.1:0-1844 GCA_040006855.1 Nitrospira sp. | reverse complement strand
AAGAGATTCGGTCTCGTCAACATGACACCCCTCCCCTGCATATGAATGAGAGGAGGCTACCTCACAGACGTGACAGAGGATGTCACAGTGCTGGCGATGACTGAGCAGACAAATACCGCGGGCGAGCTGACTCTAGTGGCACATCATTGCAGGTGGCTTGCTCGGTCTCCAACTACGCGCGCCCAACGAGGGCCTTCTGGGGGCGCGCGTTGCGCGAGCAAGGAGACCGACAGGCCACCCTGCATTCTTCTTCTGACCCCAGAGGCATTACATAGCGAGAGGCAGGATGCGGCGCGCACTGGGCATTCAGAATTCACTACTGTGGGAGGACCTAAGAATAGCGCTCTAAGGCGCGAGCCAGGTGAGGCCTCACAGCTTCAACAAGAACTTGAGGTTCAAAAACCTGGGCCCCCCGCCCCCAAGAGAGCACCCACGAAACGAGTTCATCCATCCCACCGGCGATGAAGGTAACGATCATCGAGCCATCCTTGAGACACTCAACCTGCTGACTCGGATGCCAGCGACGCTCTTTCACCAGATAGGCAACATCCGGTGTGAACTGAATGCGGACTATCTGAGCAGGCTCATCGATCAAGCCGAACAGCTTGTCATAGACCAGCCCCATGTTGAATTTGTCTGGCAGATTAAGCCTCATCAAGAACCTCGACCGAAACGATCCGTTCCCCTGCGAACATGCGGAGCGCCTCTGCCCGGTGCGAATAGCCGACCAGATACAAACCAAACTGGTACAGCAACAGCAGATAGGGATCGACACGATGTTCCGTCGGCTCCTCGTAATCAGGCCTGCGATGCCCGATAACGACGCCGCGCTGGAGGAGCAACGCTTTTTGCAGCTGCTTCAGAACAGCCCTCTGCTCGACATAGTTCCGCACCGGTCCGCAGCAGGGGGAAGAAACATTTGATCGATGCGCACGAGATGATTGAGCACTTTGTGAGGTAAACCGACCTCGATCTTGGAGATGAGGCTGTCGAGGTCATCGGTCAGCGATGTGCCCGTCAAATAGTCCAGATGTCGCCTGGCAAAATGTAGCGACATGAGTTCATAGTGAGACACGGTGATCGGCGGGAGCCCCTTTATCCCAATGGCAGATGCCAGGCCTTTTCTCCATGTTCGTCCGATTGCTCGAGCGGATGCTCCCCTTCCTTTGCGCCAGGTCGCGATAGACCTGCCGCGTCGTGACGCCGAACGCTTCGGACAGATCCTTGACCGACATGGTTCGGCTCGATAGAGCATGCATCATTTTGGCAAGCCGGTCGGCCTGGCTGTAGGCCTTGGGACGCCGACCTCTTTGTGCTGCGACGTTACCCCTCCTCTCGTTGCTCGCCCAACACAAAGGTAACTAACTGCCTCTTCGCAAAAACCTAAGGCTAATCTTGATATTCAAGCAAACTCAATCCTGGAGCAGCACCATTCACTTTTCATCATCTTTCACATGAGGTTATTCCCCACCACACTAGAGTAGACCTTGAATAGCCTGATACCTCAAATGAACGGCCCGCGGATCCATCTCTATCGAGTGCCATTCACATCCACGCCCGATTTATATCCACTATATCCACACGACCCTTCCGGGATCGTCTAGACCCGGCAATGCCTGAAACCAATTCGGCGAGAGGCCTGACAGCGGACACGACCCCCTTCCTTCTGGCGGATGTAACGGCGGTATTATACGAATCCGACTACGCGGATCACAGACTTTACCTCAGACCTCGCGCGGCACATTGCCAGTGGCAACCTGCAGTTGCTACGATGGTCGGTCTTTCCTCAGAAGGAGCCGCCAAGGTGGCGAACCGTATTCCTCCAGATAGAACCTCGAACGACC
>JBDTWG010000611.1:0-1858 GCA_040006855.1 Nitrospira sp. | reverse complement strand
GGCCGGTGTTGGAAGAGAGCAGCACCGGCACACGATTCTCAACGGCTCGAAAGACGGATGAAATATTCTGCTGCTTGGCCGCCGCTGTTCGGCCAAACCAGGCTGGATTGTTCAGTTGCACCAGTAGGCGCGCCCCTGCTTGAACTGACTCTCGACTGAGATCGCTGAAGAGGCTTTCCCAGCAGATCATCGTGGCGAACAACGTGCCATCTGGTAGCGTAAAAAGACGAAATTGACTGCCCGGTTCCGAGTCAAACCCTCTGCCGCCCATCCACGCAGGCCAGGATACCAGTGTTTCGAGAGGGACATACTCACCAAATGGTAACAGTACGCGTTTGCGGTATGGTGGAGGGAGTTGCTCACCAGGGGAGACCAGGTAGGCAGAGTTGTAGGTCCGTCGACGCGACGTTCCGGTGGTGTCGCGGGAGGCAAACTTTTCCATTTCTGAAACTCCCAGCACGATTGGCGTTCCGATTTCCTGAGCGAGACTCTGTAAATCTGCGGCGAGCAATAGATTGGCCTGAAGATTTCCGGCAATGGCCGTTTCCGGCCAGGCGATCAAGGAGGGATGCTGACCGGCTGCGGCACGTGTGAGGCGCTCGAGGCGCTGAAACGTCGCGGCGCGCCCTTCTCCGGTCTCCTGTTCGCCGCGCTGGATATTGGGTTGCACGGCGGCCACTCGAATCATTGGGCCGGGAGCGTTCGCGTGGAGTGCGAAGGCCCCACCGATGTGTGCCAATGCGAGCACGAGCGCCGCGAAGGCTGCCACACGCCAGGCGCGCCGCAGCAGGATTCCAGCCACGGCAACATTTGCCACCACCACAACAAACGTCACGCCGTATTCGCCGGTGATGGTCGCGAGTTGCAGGAGGGGGAGATTGAGATGTTGGGTATGCGCGAGTGTCCCCCAGGGGAAAGCGAGAAATCCTGCATGTGCTCGCACGTAATCCAATAGGACCCACAGGGAGGTTGCGGGGAGAGCCGACGTGATGCCGGCGCGGGACATGAGTGAAACACCCAGACACCAGCAAGCGGGATAGAGTGCCAGATAACCCGCGGCGAGCAGTGAGTGCTGCAGGCCGAAACCGGGCACTTCAAAGATCCAATGTAGCGTGCCATAGGCGACACCCAGGCCACTGGCGAATCCGAACGTCGCTGCCAGTAATACTGGGGCCTCATGGCACGCGATGATCAATGGCACCAATGCAATCCATGCGAGCCAGCCGATATCCTGTTCGGGCAAGGACCAGGACCACAATGCGGCCGTGAGTAAGCCCAAGCTGAGTCTGGTGAGAATCTGAATCAGACCTGCGCCGGTCCGATCTCCGAATCGTAGGGACCAGCCGTTGGGGCTTTCAGCAAGGCTAAGGTTTGAAGAGATGGCCATGTTGACAGGGCATCGCTATGTTAGTGATGGCTCACATCGTTCGTTGGGGCAACGAAGCCTATGTTTGCAGGCTCTGCATGGCGTCCTCCTCTGAAGTTGTACGAAGCTGGATTCTGAGGCGGGTTGGTCTGGACCGGTGGAACGGGCACAGAAGGGTGCCACGAGCAGCCGGGCATGGAATGGCTTGCGCGAAGCTGTCGTCGGATTCTCACTCGCGATCCTTTCGTGTGCGGTGCCCTGCGCACAAGCTATGGGCAGCTGAAGGTGAATCCGTTGTTCGCTTCGTTTGCTTCGACGACTTCACGGTCGACGTCTGTGAGGCCAGTGACGACACAAGACCCTTGTAGCGGACAACCGACGGCAATTTGATGGGCGAAGGCGCCGCCAGATGGTAGGCTGGCTGTCCTGACCCGGATCTGTTTGTTGTACGAATTGATCTGCGTGAAGAAGGCTCCAGATGGTCCGGCACCC
>JBDTWG010000610.1:0-1867 GCA_040006855.1 Nitrospira sp. | reverse complement strand
TTGCGCCCACTGGGGTTCGGGAGGAGCACGACGGCGGATTCGTGCAGCATGACTGGTTGCAGCCCAGGTCTACGGTTCGCCTGCTTCGTTTCGAGAGGGAAGAGGATGGGATAGAGCGTGATTCCAAGCAAGGCGACCACGCGCGGCCGATACCGGTCGATCTTCCGCATGAGGGCCAGACGACCTGCGGCGTAATCGTCCGAGGTCAGGCTATCCATGCCTGCGGTGGCGCGAGGGACTAGATTGGTAAGTCCGATCCCCCATTCAGGAAGCCGAACATCATCTCTATAACTGAGTCGTTCAGGTACCAGGTTCGCCTCATACAGTAACTTCCAAAAACGATTCGATGGGCCGGCGTAGTGGTGGCCGAGCGCGGCGGAGCGCAGGCCTGGATTGATCCCGACAAACAAAATACCCAGTTTAGGCACGAGATAATCAGGGAGAACAGGTCGCGATGTCATCATCTTCCTTGTATCGATAGGCATCGTCAGGGCTGACCACAAGGTGAATGTTTGTTTGCCGACGGTGATGAGGCGATTTAGTAGGAAGCACGCTATTTCGCCACAGGGTGGCGTCGTGTAATGTGGGGGAGTGCACAGATAGTGTCAGGGTGCATTTCATAAAAAACAACGGCTTAAGACTGTATGCGCAGTCGGCAAGGACTTTGCTTTATGCAGGGCCGTCGGTGCTCAGCAATCTCAATATAACAGGAGGTGAGTCAGAATGAAGAAGATGATGTTGACTGTGATGGCGGCTGCATTGTTGGTGGCGTTCAGCGCTCCTTCTTTCGCGGGCGAAGAGAAGAAGAAGGACGAGAAGAAGGGCGGACATTTCTCCCAGACCCTCTTCGGTGAAGAGAAGAAGAAGGATGAGAAGAAGGGCGGACATCTGTCCCAGACCGTGTTCGGCGAAGAGAAGAAAAAAGACGAGAAGAAGGGCGGACACTGAGCCCAACTATTTCTTGGCGAGGCTAGCTGGCTTGAGAGGTCTCCCCGTCTTGGCGGGGGGCCTCTTAGGTCGCTCGCCGTTTTGATTCTTGTCGAATGTAGACCGACTGCAATCCCACGATTGTTTTCCCATCTCGGATGGTTCCATCCTCGATTTTCAAGATCGCTTCCTGCAGTGGCATTTCCACCACCTCCAAGACCTCATCTTGATCTAGATTCTGAGTGCCGATTGTCAGCCCAGTCGCAAGATAGATGTGGATGACTTCGTCGGCAAAGCCTGGTGCTGTAAAGATGCTGGAGAGGAGCTCGAAGCGCCCAGCCTTATAGCCGATCTCCTCCTCGAGTTCACGCGCTGCGCAATCCAGCGGGTCTTCTTGCGGATGCAGTTTTCCAGCCGGGATTTCGTAGATGAATCCGTTTGCCGCATGCCGGAACTGTCGAATCAGCACGACCGTCCCGTCTTCCTTCAATGGGACTACAGCGGAGGCGCCTGGATGGCGGATGACTTCTAAGTCGATCGTATGGCCGTTTGGCAGGCGTACCGTATCGACGTTGAGGGTGACGACCGTGCCTTTGTAAATGGGTTTGACCATAGCGCTAGAGCGTGCCAGGAGATTTCTTGTAAAAGGGCGGTTTCACGACAACAGCCGGACAAGACTTCCCTCGAATATCGATCAAAATGTGTGATCCTGGCAGCGCTGCCGCGGGCGGGACGTAACCCATGCCGATACCCTTTTGCATCAAGGGGGACAAGTTTCCGCTAGTGACTTCGCCAATCTCGGCGTGAGGTGCCTGTTGACTCAGAATCCTGAATCCATGGCGAGGCACGGCCTTTTCGACAAGCTCAAATGCAACGAGCCGTCGGTTCGCTCCACGCGATTGCTGGGCGAGCAGCTCAGCGCGACCGATGAACTCTCCCT
>JBDTWG010000609.1:0-1882 GCA_040006855.1 Nitrospira sp. | reverse complement strand
TCGGCCCGTCAAAATCCTCAACGTACCCCTGAGGGTACGCCTCCGGTTTTGACTCTCCTGCGGCCTAGTGGGACCCCATTTTGAGCATCCGGGGAATGCGATGAATCGGATGGTGAGAACGTCATCTCCCGGCGTTCTCGGGAGCGTGTCTCCCTGCGACGTACCGCAAGTACGCCTCACTCGCCACACTCCCTGCGGCCTTGGTATAGAGCGTTTTGACTAGCTTGCGGAATACGAATCGGGCATGACGTTTTGGTCATCCGTTGGAGGATGTAACTCTGGTCGGATGAGGCGTGGCGATCAGGTCCTCAGTTCCTTGGAAACAAGTAAAGACGAGAGCAGGGCGTATGAGGCTTCGACGAGTCGGGTCATCTCTTCAGCTTGTGTGTAGGCCTGCATGTATTTCTTGGGATTGTTGGTCAGGTTGGCGAAGCGGCGGGGCGTCCAGGTGTGCAGGAGTTGCTCACGCCTCTGATCCAGTTGTTCGCGGGTATAGGGTTGCGTGAGCGTAAAGAGTTCCAGCGCTTTGGTGAGGAGTTCCTCGGTCATGTAACGGAGTCTGGCAAGTCGAGAAGACGCTGTCAATCTAGCAGTCGTCGCCCATGAGGCGACAGATCGGTCATGACAATGACCACTGCACTCCCGATTTTTCAGCCCACCCCGATCTTCAAGGATCGCACCGACTATCGACAAGTGCTCATCAAGGAAATGGAGGCGGGGAAAATTCCCCTGAGCCTGGGCCGGGACTGTCCGGTCAAGTGCGAGTTCTGCTACGAGCTGGACCATTCCTATCGGGAGACGCTTGACCCTCCCAAGACCAGCGACGACGATTGGAAGTTCATCCTCAACTACATCAGCAAAAAACCCACCGATCCCACTCAGTTCTGGTGCCTCGGCGGGAACGAATTCATGGAATGGACCGACCTGTTTTTGCATCCCAAGGCGATGGAATGGGTCGAGGACTTTCTCCGCGAGACGGATAAGAACATTCAATTCTTTACCGTCGGGTTCGTCCATGTACCCAAGATCCACCAGCTGACGGCGCAGTACCCCGGCCGCATCAATTTCGAACTCTCGGTCATCACGCTCAGCGATTATCGGCAGCGTTTGATGCCGCATGCGCCCTCCGTGAAACATGTCATGAAAGTGTTGGACGGTCCTGCCGTCTCCTCGGCGAATTTTTACGCCTTCGATAAAGACACGATGTCGAAGGACGCGGCGGCCATTTCGGCCATCAATCAGAAGTGTGTGCTCTGGATGGGGACGCTGACGCCGGTGCGGGGTCTCAAGGAGGAAACGGCCACGGTCATGCGGCAAGGGAGGAGATTCCTGCCGGAGGAGGCCACCCGTGTATACGACATGGGGCTACCGAATCTGCAGACCATCCACACGGAAGCCTACACCACGGCCTTCTTGAGCCGTCGCCGCATCGTGAGCTTGTTCGATTCACTGGAACTCGACAAGAAAGATACGGTCGTGATGGCGGGCAGCGTCCACAAGATCCTCACCATGTTTCGGAAAAACCGCGCCCGCTTTCTCTACGTGCCGAATGCGCTGCTCAGCGGAGATTCCGATTGCACGGTGCTCCTGACCTTCGACGACATCGCGCGACGCCTGACCAAGGAGAAGGTCGTGCATATTCCCAAATGCATCATGCAGTCGGGCCGTGGACCCTATACCGACATCACCGGGGTCACCCTGGAGCAGTTCACGAAGAAGACCGGCGTGCGGGTGAAGGTGCTGCATAAAATCGATACACGTTTTGCCAACCAGCAGCTCTATCGTAACGGGTCTCTGCAGAACTACGTCGAACAATACCTGAAGCATCCCTTGATGCAGACGTATGAGGCTCTTCCCAGGCCTGCGTAGCTGGACACTGAAA
>JBDTWG010000608.1:0-1897 GCA_040006855.1 Nitrospira sp. | reverse complement strand
CTAGATGCGGATAACGTCATGGTGGACATTCATTGGAGCCGGTAAGTTCGGCTCAGATCGCCCAGTGCACAGCCTCATGCGGGGAGAACAGTTTCAGACTGCTCTCTTTTCCTGGGTGGAGGCAGGAGAGCACCTCTGGGGTGCCAGAGAAGAGGAATGCCAACTGCTTCGAAGGCGGGAGGCACACCATGAGCGTCACATCGTATACCAACATGACCGAAGTCCTTCAGGAGCTCAGGCACAGAGGGTTCACCACGAATTTCGAGTTTCTTGATGAGGCGTTCCGAGACGTCGACAGCGGCAAAACCTTTACGGCTGACGAACTAACCATCGTGGAACACTACCGCTTCGAAGGAGCCAGCGATCCGGATGACATGTCCATCGCCTATGCCATCGAGAGTCAAGATGGCACGCGAGGGATTGTCGCGGATGCTTTTGGGGTCTATGCCAATCCCGATCTCGGCGGGTTTCTCAACAATGTACTCTTTCGAGAACGTCTATGAGTATCACGGGATGCTCAATCGAGCCGCGCCCACTTCGTTACGACCCATGAGCGTTTCCCACGGACCATTCATCGAGCGTCACCAACCCCCTGAAGGAAGAAGGCGACCTTCGCCGTGGTCGTCCTCGCGTCCCGACGAACGCGGTCCGGTCAGCTCCGCACCGCCTGTTCCGTTGCAAGGACCAGCGCGGTGGTTTTCATCACCGCATCAGGGTTGAGCGAGATGCTGTCGATACCCTGCTCCACCAGGAACTTGGCGAATTCCGGGTAGTCACTGGGCGCCTGCCCGCAAATCCCGATCTTCTTCTTCTTCGCCTTCGCTACCTTGATGACCCTGGCAATCATCGACTTCACGGCCTGGTTCCGCTCATCAAAGAGATGCGCAACGATTTCGGAATCACGATCCACACCCAAAACCAGCTGTGTCAGGTCATTCGAGCCGATGGAAAAGCCGTCGAACACCTCAGCAAACTGCTCGGCCAGAATGACGTTGCTGGGGATTTCGCACATCACGTAGACCTCGAGACCATTATCGCCGCGCATGAGACCGTGTTTCGCCATCTCCGCCTGGACCAGCTTCGCCTCCTCCACCGTCCGGCAGAACGGAATCATCAGCTTCACGTTGGTCAATCCCATGTCATCTCGCACCTGCTTCATGGCCCGGCACTCCAATGCGAAGCCGGCCCGGTAGCGCGGGTCGTAGTAGCGGGACGCGCCGCGAAAACCCAGCATGGGGTTTTCCTCGGTCGGTTCATATTGTTTGCCGCCGATCAAGTTCGCGTACTCATTCGATTTGAAGTCGCTGAGCCGCACAATGACATCGTTCGGATAGAAGGCGGCCGCGATCATCGCGACCCCTTGTGCCAGCTTCTCGACAAAGAACTGTGGCTTGTCGGCATACCCGGCCGTCATGCGCGCGATCTCGGACTTCACCTGAGGGTCATCGAGCCGGTCGAAGTCCAGCAACGCCAGGGGATGTATCTTTATGTAGGTGCTGATGATGAACTCTTCCCGCGCGAGACCCACGCCATCGTTGGGAATAGACGACAGGCCGAAGGCTTCCTCAGGGTTCACGAGGTTCATCATGATTTTCGTCTTGGGACGTTCTAGCCCCTTCAGTTCGATACGATTCACCTCGAAGGACAGCTGCCCTTCATACACGACCCCGACATCCCCCTCGGCCGCTGACACGGTGACGATCTGGCCGTCCTTCAGGGCCTCCGTGCCATGCTCGGTCCCCACCACGGCGGGCAAGTCCAACTCACGACTGACAATCGCCGCATGACAGGTGCGGCCCCCGCGGTTGGTCACAATCGCGGCGGCTTTCTTCATGATCGGCTCCCAGTCCGGATCGGTCTTGTCGGTGACCAACACTTCGCCCTCCTTGAACTGCTG
>JBDTWG010000607.1:0-1914 GCA_040006855.1 Nitrospira sp. | reverse complement strand
CCATGGCCTTGAAGGTGAGAGACGTATCTTGAGCAGCCAACGAGAATTGCTGAAGGGCTTCTTTGTACATCCCGATCTTCTTGAGCGCCAGCCCGCGCTCGTACCACTCGGCGGCTTCCTGCGCAGGCGAGCCGGCGGAGGGTGAGGCAGCAGGGGTAGCACCCTGACTGTGTGTGGCGGTGGGCGCAGAGGCAGTTCGCGTGGCGAACGCGGTCAGTTGGGTCTGTTCGGCTGTTTCCTGTTCGGCCGTCATCGCAGTCAGGGCCGCTGTATCCGCGAGCGGGAGAATGCCGCCTTTACTGCGGTCCTTGGCGGCCTGCGCCACGATTGTCGTAGACACAAAGCCGGCCTGCTCCGCAAAGCCATAGGTCAATGCCGTATCGCAGAGTTGGTTGATCAGGCGTGGAATACCACCAGTCAGCCGATGAATCATGCGGCAGGCGTGATAGGTGAAGATGGGTTCCTCGCGGCCGGCCACCCGTAGGCGATGGGCTATGTAGCCAAGGCTGTCTTCTTCTTTGAAGGGTTCGAGACTGTAATCCACCATGACACGCTGGGCGAACTGGGTGAGGTCTTTGCGCTGCAAGAGTTGCCGCAGGCCCGGCTGTCCGGACAGAATGATCTGGAGGACGGGTGCCTTGTCCTGATTCAAGTTGGACAGCAGCCGGAGTTCTTCTAGGAGTGCCACACCGAGATTCTGGGCTTCATCGACGATCAGCAACACCCGTCGACGGGCACTGGCTTCGGTGTCGAGAAATTGCTGGAAGGCGTGGAAGGCTTCGAGTCTTGACGGTGGCTCGTTGATTCAGACCACCTCAATGAACCTCACAGACCTGACACACCAGATAGACCAGAGGAAGACGTCACGCCTCCTTTGTTCGTCCAAGACCGTTGATGTCCTTTTCTTCCTTGCATCCCGGTGTCGCCCCATTCCGGACCGGCTGACAGGACAGCGAGGCGGGATCGTCAACGCAGGTACCAGCGAGATGGCGCAGGCTCTCTGCGCAAGGATTCGCTTGCCTCATGTCATGAACAAGGTTATTCTCAGAACTCGGTAACAGGAGGGACTCATGAGCTACTTGCAGCAAACCATTAAAGCCGTGATTCGCCCCGGTGACGAGGCCGGCTATGTGGCTGAATGCGTCGAGATTGCCGTCGTCACTCAAGGGCGGACGCTGGATGAAACCGTCACGCATCTTCAAGAAGCCACTGCGTTACATCTGGAGGGAGAGCACCTGGCGGCCTTGGGCTTGCGAGAGAAGCCGACCTTGCTGCTGACCATGGAGTTGGACCCGGTCCATGCCCAAGCTTCGTAGACTTGCCGGACGCGATGTCCTGACCATCTCCCAGCGAGGCAGCCACGTTAAGCTGGTGCGTGAAATCGCAGAGACACGCCAAGTCTTGACGGTCCCCCTGCACGCCGAATTAGACCCCGGAACTCTACGCGCCATATTTCGCCAAGCCAGTCGCTTCATTTCAGAACAAGCATTACGCCCGCATTTCTACACATAAGTATATCGCCTGGATGTGTGACACAGAAGGCTTGCCATCGATCATCGTTCGTTCGCCTCGCTGAGCGCTTAGCCCATTCAGACTTCGGTGTTGAGCCGTTTTCATTTTCTCGCCAGTGTTCGTTCCAGATGCTCGACGATCCGCCCATTCTCGAATTTTCTGCGCAGGCGAGACTCCCAGGCAGCCGCCTGGCTGACCAGTGGGGTTCGTCCTACCCCGCATACCCCCCTCCCCTTCACAGTTCACTTCAGCGGAATACTCCTGCACGCTAAAGCTCACGCCAGATGCTTTGGATCCTCGAATTGTCGATGTCATCGGAGCGGATGGTGCCCAGAATCTTATTGAGCGAGCTGGCATCGTTGAGATCGCCATAGACAAGCCGCAATCGGGCTTCCGGAACAT
>JBDTWG010000606.1:0-1914 GCA_040006855.1 Nitrospira sp. | reverse complement strand
GTAATTGCCGCTGACGGTCTGAATGGCGTAGGAACAGTCACCCAGATCCACGAACTTGAATTTCTCCCAAGCCTGCACCTGCGTGCGATCGGTGACCAGGTCGTCATAGGTCTTCGTGCCTGACGCAAGACCTCCGCCTTGAATCGCGGTCACGTAGTTGATCCCGTTGGAAGTCAGGAGCGCATACGAACCGTCGCTTTGCCGCATGAGTCGAAATTTCTGCCAATTATTATCAAAGGGAGCCGGCCGTAGATTGTAATCGGTGAGGATCCCGAGTGCCCCGGCTACGACGATGTCTATGTGTGTGGCGACATGTCCTCCTCCTCCGTACGCGAACAAAAATCCATACGGGACAGACACGGCAGAGATGGTGTACTGATATCCCGATCCCAGATCGCCGCACTTCCAAATATAGAAGTACTCCCAATTATCGGCCTTCACGGCATCGGTGTGAATCGCGTCCGTGGTTTTGCCTCCTGCGCCCACTGCGGTAAGGTAGTGCCCGTTGACGGTCTGGATGCTATTTCTCCAGCCGCGTTGGTCGAGACCGAATCTGAATGTTTCCCACGTTTGAACCTGCTTCGCATCGGTGTGAAGGACGTCGGAGGTTCGGCCCCCTCCATCGACGGCGGTGAGGTAGTTAAAGCCGGCGGTCTGGATGGCGTATTGCTGGGGCACACCGCCCCCCAAGACAAGAAACAGCCTGTATTGCTCCCAGGGCCCTGGTGTTGTCGCATCGGTGCGGACAACGTCCGTGATGCGTCCGCCTCCAGCGACCGCCGTGAGGTAGTTCCCTCTAAAAGTATTGATCGCGAAATGGCCGGGCAGCGCGCTGATGGGCAAGGGAGCTGCGGGCACTGCCGGTACCATCATCAGAGGTGGAACAACCTGCGGAGTCGCGATGCCCGGGCTCACGCGAGGCACTGCTCGCTCTTGCACGACCCCGGGCGCCTGCGCGGATGGTGCGACAGGCTCGTCTGGCTTGGTGGAGTCCCCCGCTGCGTTTGAGGCCACATCTGATGTCGTGCAGCCTACCTCGAACACACAGACGCTGCAGAACAGGACGATGAGGACCATCGCGCTTCTCATGGTTTCTCCTCTCTGCACGTGCGGCATCCTAACCGGCCATGTGTGTAGCCGCAGGAATGGTTATCGAGTCGAGGCTCCTGGGATCGTCGTGCCCGGCGGCGCCGTAAGGATTTGACCGCGTGCCGCCCCGCCGATGCTGGAATTGGGCTGCTTCATGACACAGCCGCCGTTGCAGGGATTCCCCTGATGGGGAACACAGCCGAATGCATTAAACACACATTGACCCAGTGCATGTTCACACACGCACTGCGCACCTTGTCCGGCGCCGGCTCCTTGCCGAATGGCGCGCTCCTGAATGTCGCGGATATGCCCAGAAGTGTCCTGCCGACTTTCCTGGGTCACAGGCGCGGATAGCTCCTCCGCCGATAGCCATGACGTGCTGCAGAGAAAGACCCCGATGAGGATCCCGATCAATGATCGGCTGGTTGCATGAACCATGATATGCCTCCTCGGATCGACGGTTCGCATCGTGGCGGCTAGCCCGTTGTGCCAACCTGAGTTGGCCGATTCAGGGCTCCCTGCTCACTGAATCATCAATTTGCCGCCGCTCGAGCCTCCCAATACCATGATGCACTGCACCTTACAGGTGCCCGCCGCTTTACAGGTCGCTAGACCTCCCTCGACTTCTACACTGCAGCCACTTCCCTTGGTGCAGCGACAGCTTGCTTCGATCCCGTTGCCGCCTCCGTTTGGCCTGAGCATGACCTTTCCGCCGGGGAGCGGTTGCAACGTATATCCTGGGTTGGCTCGGAGTCGATTGCCCTCCAGTACACCGCCTTCAAGACGAGACATAGGAGGGGCGCCGGCGCCTGGCCCCAGCCGAGG
>JBDTWG010000605.1:0-1918 GCA_040006855.1 Nitrospira sp. | reverse complement strand
TCTATTGAATAGCCTTCATTCCGCCCATGGCCGGATTGTCGATCGTGATGCTGCAGGACGTGCATTGCCCCTTGGATAGACAGGTAATTTTTTTGTTGCTATCGCGATACGCATAACAGGAACCGGTGCCGCCGCTGCTGCAGTTACAGTGACCGGTTGCACTGAGGCCGCCGCCTACCGGCATCAGCATAATGACTCCATCGGGGCGCACATTCACTTCATAGCCTGGCGCAGCGGTCAGCTTATTGCCTTCAATTGCAGCTCCCTTAAAGGGAGGCATGGTTGGACGGCCTGGTTGCATCCTCGGGACGGCGCGTTCTTCCACCTTGCCTTCATCCTGCTTATCGGGTGCCTCCCCGGCCGCCGCGACCAGGGTTATCCTATCGAGTTCGCATTCCTTCATCTCTTCCTGAGCCGCGGCATGTCCTGCGACAAGCAACATCCAAACACTTAGTAGACCGATGCCCCATCCGCCCCCCGTCATTCTGTGATTCAACCATATGCTCATGAGTCCCTCCCACTGGTTACGATCAAGGCTCGGCACGGATTATCTTGCGTGTAACCGGCGATAGCTGGCCGGTTCACAGGGAGCGAACGATTTACTTCATCATCATTCCAGGCGACGTGAGGCCCGTGATGACCCGCATCTGACAGTCGCCTTTGCATGTGTCCCCAGTGCACCAGGCAGAATGCGAATCTGCTTGCATGAAGCAACCTCCGGTTTTCGTGCACCTGCAGGACATTTTAAAGCCATTCCCACCGCCGGACGGTCTCAGCATCGCCGTGCCATCGGGCTTGCGCTCGAGGATGTACCCTGGCTTGATTCGCAAGCGGTTGCCTTCCAGCACACCTCCTTCGAATTGCGGAACGGGCATGCCGGGAGGAGCCATGCGGGGTACCGCCCGCTCTTGAACATCGTCCGGCGGGTTGGAACTTTCACCGGACGCAGTAGAGGCGTCCGCCACGAGCACAAGTTCGGTGTTTTCGCAGGCCGCTCCCTCGTCAATCGCCTGAGCAGCGAGGGCAGCCTGCGAGAGGGGCATAATCATCGCCACCAGGAACATCAAGACGAGCCGATGAAACCCATACAGATCTCTCATTGTCGTATGCCTCCTTCAATTCGCATCGTGACTCTATCGGTCCATTCACTGCATGATCATGCCACCGTTGGAGAATTTTGAAATTTTCATATCGCAGGTATTGCTGCAGGGATTGCTATCACTCTTACCGCACCAGGCGCTGCCGCCCTGCACGATCATCTTGCAGCCACCTTTGCCTAATGCGCAAAAGCAGGAGAACGAGCTGCCGCCGCTTCCGCCACCGGCTTTTCTGGCCATGACCGACCCATCTGCCTGCTGCTGGAGCACGTATCCTGGCTGAACTCGCACCCGCCCTTTTTCAAGAATGGCCCCGTCAATTCTGCCCGGCATACCAGGTGCCATGCCGCCCGGTCCCATGCGGGGGACGGCGCGTTCCTGCACGTCGCCGGATGGTGGGGCGGTTTCGCCGGTGGACGACATGCCACTATCGGTTGCGGCGACCTGGAGCAGTGGCTCTTCCTTACAGGTTTGACGTTCAGCCTCCATTGACAGTGAAGGGCCCGACCAGCCGACCAAGGCAACAATCGCCAGCAGTATGGCAAAGAACCAACGTAGTTCTGTGTGTAGGTGCATCACTTACTCCTTTCCAGACGCATCATGTGGTAGGGGCTCCTGCTACGTACTTCACTGTGCTTCTGCGATGTCTGTCGGACGGATATAAGAGAAGGTTCGAGTGTTCGAAACGGTTGCCCAATGGTTTTATTGCAACGGCTGTTGGCAGCGGCCCTTGACGCACTGTAACCTCGGTTTGCATCCGCGGCTTTTGGTGACCTGTCCGATCTTATAAGGCCCGCACGTCTCTCCCACACCAGCCTGAG
>JBDTWG010000604.1:0-1920 GCA_040006855.1 Nitrospira sp. | reverse complement strand
ATGCCTTCATCGCATCGCTGGCACCGACCTGCACGGCCACCCAGGCAATCTGGTCTCCACCATGTGGTGAAAGAAATTCGTGTGCCCACCGTTCGGTACTCTGCGGCAAGGTAATCGACAAAGGCGCGAAAGGCCCTGGGCCACTCCCACCCAGTGCATAAATATCGACCAGATTAAACTGGTTGAAGGCACGTTGGTTGTGTACGTCTGTCAGATAGGCCATCCAGGGGTTATGAATCGCCACGTCCCCATCCTTCGGGGCAGCGATGCCGCGTATCTCTTTGGCGCCGACATAGGAGGTCAGAAATCCGCTTCGTCGGTTGAAGGTCAGGTTGATGGCGCGGTCATACTGCGCATCGACCAACGGCGCGGCCCATCTGGTCATGTCTTGGAAAAGCGTCACGACGTCCTTCGCTTGTGCCCGGCTCTCATCGACCAAACCATGGAAGTCATAGGCTACGACATGTCGCAGATGCGGCAGGAGGCTTGCCACCGACGCGAACCGTTGGTCGACGACGAGATCGACCGCCGCCCCAGGCCATTCATGCTGCAGCCGCTGCAGCAGCGTGCCCATTTGGACGAGGTCGCCCATCCGCGTGATGTTGATGAGAAGTACTTGTTTAGTCATACCAAATCGCGGGTCTCACTCCGATATTCATCCAGCATCAGGACCATCAATTCCTCTCGCTTAAGAGTCGCGGACGGTCCCTTGGCACGAACGCGCGCCGCGAGATCTTTCAACTCGATGCGCTGGCCTGCCGGACATTCCTTGAGAAGCGCTTCCAGCGGACGATCATTGGCGCAACGTGCGAGCAACGCCTCTTGCTGCCGATCGCCTCGCAAGACTGCGCCGACTCGATCCGGATGGGATACACCGATGTGCGACAGCAAGTCCTTCATCCGATGTGCATAGGTATGCGCGCTCAAGACGCGTGTTTGAGCGGCATCCGACATGGCCTGTCGAGCGGCAGAATCTCCCAACCATTGACCTACCAGCCCTGGAACCTCATCAAAGGTTTTAAACGACACGATCTCCTGAGCACTGAAAAATTCAGGGAGCAAGGAGCGGTGGTCGACTAATTGAAAGGCGCCACAGGCCGCTAATTCAAAGGTGCGTGGGTTCACGAAGTCTGCTTGCGGATCTACCCCAACGCCGGTCGTGGAATGCAGATTGAGATTGACGGTCGTCGCGTTGAAGACCTTCATGCAAGTGGGAGTATCGATCCGTGCGCCGTTCAATTGCAGCACGGATTGGAGATCATCGGCGCCCTCCCATTCATTGCCCCAAAGTTTGAATGACCAGGGTTGGCGAAGAAGTCTGGGGAAAAGTCGCCGGCGATTGGCATATCCCGCGCCGACGAATGACACGTCCGCGCCATACTCACGTCGGTCTTCGTCGGACAGGGTCATTGGGTGATGGATGGTCGGGTCTGCCGCCATCGGCAAATAGCTTACATTCTTCGCGCCTGCCTGCAGGAAGGCGTCCGGACATTGGCCTCGTTGAAAGACAAACCAGTAGTCATACCCAGGCGCCATTTGTTGCCAATAGGTGAGATGACGATAGTTTTCCACAAACCACATCGCCGTCACAAAATTCTTTTTGCGCAAGTGTTCCAAGACCGGCAATGTCAGTGGAGCCTGGGCCAGCGACAACACGAGATCGGGAGGAGACTCAGCGAGCGAGGCCAATGTCCATTGGCTCAACACTTCAGCCATGCGGCTTTGCATCAGCTGCCGGTTGCGCGCATCTTTTAGCGTGCCCATAGCTTCGTAGCTGGGGGCATGGAGACTGTGGTCAATCCACTGCACCTTATGGCCGAGAGTTTCCAGCGCGCGCTTCACATAGCGGGCGATTGGCAGTGACCCACCATAAATCGGCCCCACCAATGTGATGGTCAGTTGGCCTCCGGTGTGGCTCGC
>JBDTWG010000603.1:0-1922 GCA_040006855.1 Nitrospira sp. | reverse complement strand
CGGTCGCCCGCAAGATCATCGGCAAGGCGATCGATGCCGCGCGTGCCCGCGAAGCGGCGCGCAAAGCGAAGGACCTTATTCGCCGGAAGAGCGCCTTGGATGGCGGTTCCCTGCCCGGCAAGTTGGCCGATTGTTCGGAGAAGGATCCGGCGTTGAGCGAACTGTTCATCGTCGAAGGAGATTCCGCCGGCGGATCTGCCAAGCAGGGTCGCGACCGCAAGTTCCAGGCGATTTTGCCGCTGAAGGGGAAAATTCTCAATGTTGAGAAGGCCCGCTTCGACAAGATGCTGAGCAGCGACGAAATCCGGACCTTGATTCTGGCCCTTGGGACGGGCATCGGCCGGAAAAAAGAGGATTCCGACAAGCCGGACAAGGACGCCTTCGACATTGCGCGGACGCGGTATCACAAGATCGTGCTGATGACCGACGCCGATGTGGACGGGAGCCACATTCGCACGCTCTTGCTGACCTTTTTCTTCCGCCAGATGCCGGAGCTGTTGGAGCGGGGCTACATTTACATCGCGCAGCCTCCCCTCTTCAAGGTCAAGAAAGGCAAGACCGAACGTTATCTCAAGGATGAGCCTGCCATGAACGAATACCTCGCGGACCTCGCCGTTGAGGAAGTGGAGGTGTATCTCGAAAGTGGCCGGGAGTTCGTGTCGGGCCGTCGCCTGCTGCCGATTCTCAAGAAGCTGATCGCGTTTGAAAGCCTCCTGCACAAGGTCAATAAGAAGCATCATGAGTCGAACATGCTGCGCGTGTTCGTGGACGAAGCGGGTCTGACTCGCGAGGCCTTGAAAGATCAGGTTGCGTTGGACGCGATCGTGACCAGTGTGAAGGCCACGCTGGCGCTGGTGTATCCGAAGGCCGAGCCAACGATTGAGATTTTGGAAGACGAAGAACACCAATCGAGCAAGCTGGTGTGCAGAGTGGCCACCGGCGGGATGACGCACCAGTTGGATGTGACGCACGAGCTGGTCGGGTCCGCCGACTTCCGCGAACTTCAGAAGCAAGCCCCTTCGGCCATCGGGCTGGGCAAGCCTCCGTACAAGATCAAGGTGAAGGACATCGAGGTCCTCAAGAACGGCGCGGCCGAACTCGTCCAGGCGATCTTGGAAGAAGGGAAGCAGGGGCTAAGCATCCAGCGATACAAAGGTCTGGGCGAGATGAATCCCATTCAGCTGTGGGAGACCACGATGGACCCGGAGAAGCGAACGTTATTGCGCGTCAAACTCGAGGACGTGACCGGCGTCGACGAAATTTTTACGATTCTCATGGGCGACGAAGTGGAGCCCAGACGCAACTTCATTCAGCAGCATGCGTTAGAAGTCAGAAACTTGGACGTATGACGAGGTGTTCCGGCCCGCGACAGGTGTGACTGTTGAGGATGCTCAAAATGATCATCCAGCGAGGCCGCAGACGATGTCCATAGCTGAGGCGTAGCCTCGCGCTACGTCGCAGGCTGCGGAGGAGACGAGAACGAAGCTGCGGACCATTTTCAGCATCCGTGACGTGGAGGATAGATGCCGCCAGATGAACGCTTAGGACAGATTGCGATCGAAGACGAGATGCGCTCGTCCTATCTCGACTATGCGATGAGTGTGATCGTCGGGCGTGCGCTCCCCGATGTGCGGGACGGCCTCAAACCGGTCCATCGACGCATTTTGCACGGCATGAACGAAATGGGGCTCGCCGCGAATCGGCCCTATCGCAAGTCGGCCAAGATCGTCGGCGAGATCATGGGTAATTACCATCCCCATGGCGACTCCGCAATCTACGACACACTCGTGCGCATGGCGCAGAACTTCAACATGCGCTACATGCTGGTCGACGGCCAGGGGAATTACGGCTCGATGGACGGCGACGCCGCGGCGGCCATGCGGTACACCGAAGCGCGCTTGACGAAATTGGCCGAAGAACTG
>JBDTWG010000602.1:0-1932 GCA_040006855.1 Nitrospira sp. | reverse complement strand
ACCTCCTCGTGGCTGATTGAGAAAGGAGGGCCTTCCGCCGCGCGTTGGTCGTACTCATAACAAATGAGCAATTGCGGCGCGTGATCCGTTATGTCTGTGACGTGCGCGGTGTAGCGACTGCGCATGGTTTCGGGAAGAGCGACCAGTGCGGCCCTGTCATAGGTCGCATCGACGGGACCCAGCATCGTTCTCGTCACATCGAAGATATCGCCGACAAAGATGTCGATGTTGTTTGCATGGTAGTGGTCTATTCCACCGCGCTTCTCGATCGTGGGTGTTATCCCGAGTTCCGAGAACAACTGCTCAATGGCAATTGAACTCAGTTCAGCTCCGGCAACCAGGTAGCCGTTGGATAGCAGCCACGGAATATCCAGCGTCTTCCCGCACAAAGGGACAAAGACCCGGCTGCCTTTCGCCAAAGCCAGCTCATTGAAATACTTCACCAGCAGCGGATTGGCTTCACTCTTGTGAAACCCGATCTCATTGCTCGCCCACCTGTCATGCCAAAATTGTGTATCCATAATCAGTGACCTCTCTGTTAAGTGACTCGCACACTCCCTGTTCCAGCGGATCAAGCCTCGAACTGTCGGAAGTATAGCCTTCTGGACGACATGGCGGAAGGCGCATCATCTGCACTTTATTCGTGCGTGAGACGCAACATCACGGTCAAGCTGTGATATGGTCGGCGCATGTCAAAGCCCGATCTCAATCTGCTGCTCACCCTGGATGTCTTACTGGCGGAAGGTAGTGTGGCTCGCGCCGCCAGACGTCTGCGCCTGAGCCCGTCGGCGATGAGCCGAGCGTTGACGAGACTGCGCACGACGACGGGCGACCCACTCCTGGTGAGGGCCGGACGCGGCCTCGTCCCCACACCTCGAGCGGTCGAGCTTCGCGAGCGGGTTAGCCGGGTCGTGCAGGAGGGGCAGGCGGTGCTGCGCCCTGCGGAGAAGCTCGATTTGAAACAGCTCGTCCGCACGTTTACCCTGCGGACCAGCGAAGGCTTCGTGGAAAACTTCGGGCCGGATCTCATTGCGCGTGTCGGCGAGGAAGCTCCCGGCGTGCGTCTGCACTTCGTGCAGAAGGCCAATAAGGACAGCGCGCCGCTTCGCGACGGCACCGTCGACCTGGAAACCGGTGTGGTCGAGCAGACGACTGCGCAAGAGCTGCGTGTTCAAGCACTGTTCCGGGATCGTCTCATTGGCGTCGTGCGAACGGGGCACCCGCTGTCAAAAGGCAGGATCACGCCTTCCCGTTATGCCGGGGGAAAGCATATCTCCGTCTCACGACAGGGGCTTGAGAAGGGGCCGATCGAGGAAGCCTTGCAGAGGCTCGGATTGGGACGGGAGATTGTTACGATCGTCGGTGGCTTCGCGACGGCGCTCGCGCTCGCCCGGGCCTCAGAGCTAATCACCACAGTTCCAGAACGACATACCGGAATCCTGCGCGCCGGAATGCATAGTTTTTCGCTCCCGGTCTCCACGCCGGAGTTCACGGTGTCGTTACTCTGGCACCCGCGGCTGGATGCCGATCTGGCGCATCGCTGGCTGCGCGGCCACCTCCGGCAAATCTGCGCGGCGGTCCGCTGACGGGGACCGGCTCCTGCCCTCAGCGGATGATGCGGTAGGCAGCGGGATCATCCTCGAAGGAGTGGAGGGCAGGGCGTACACCTGTCACAATCACGCGTTATCCTTCTCCATGGACGCAATGAAGGAATCCGCTTCCTGAATGGACGCGTTCAAATCCTTGATCAGTGAGTCGATCTTCCCTTCGACCGTGACCAATTCACTCTTGAGCGAGGCGATGGCCTGCGCGTTGAGGTTATGTTTTAAAAATAGGACATGGTCTTTCAGCTTCGCCAAGACCGGGTCCATTTTCACTTCCGCCCGTTTCATGGCTTTGATCAATTGCGCATACTGGCTGCGCGTCTGGGTG
>JBDTWG010000601.1:0-1933 GCA_040006855.1 Nitrospira sp. | reverse complement strand
GGGATTCCCTATCGCGAAAATTGCCGCGAAGTTGGCCGTCGGATATACCCTCGACGAAATCACCAACGACATTACCGGGGTCACGAAAGCCTCGTTCGAACCGACCATCGATTATGTCGTCGTCAAGATTCCGCGCTTCGCCTTTCAGAAATTTCCCGGAGCCGATCCCACGCTGACCACACAAATGAAATCGGTCGGCGAGGTCATGGCGATCGGACGGACCTTTAAGGAATCGCTCCAGAAGGCGATCCGTTCCATGGAAGTCGATCAATTCGGGTTCAGCTCAAAAATGGGCCTCGACCTGGGAATACCGCCCAATCTGAATCGGGAAGAAGCGACGGAACAGGTTCGGAAAGCTGTGCGCACGCCGCTTCCGGACCGGCTCTGGCGACTTGCCGACGGCATGCGGCTCGGGATGACCAACCAGGAACTCTTTGCCCTGACAAAAATCGACCCTTGGTTTCTGGAGCAGATCCGTGAACTCATGGAATTCGAGCAACGGCTCGTCGCAGAACGGGGGAGGACCGGCGCCACGGGGCTTAACGCGGAGCTCTTACTGGAAGCGAAAGCCTTAGGATTTTCAGACGAGCGCCTGGCTCAGCTCCTGGGCGTGGAGCAACACCATGTCCGCGGTTGGAGGTTGGCGCTGAGTCAGGGACCTCACCCTCGCGGCGTAACCTATAAACGGGTCGACACCTGCGCGGCTGAGTTTGAAGCCCATACACCCTATCTCTACTCCACGTACGAGCGAGACTGTGAGGCTCGGCCCACGAATGGGAAGAAAGTCGTCATTCTCGGCGGCGGTCCGAATCGGATCGGACAGGGGATCGAATTCGACTACTGTTGTGTGCACGCCGCGATGGCCTTACGTGAAGAACAGATCGAAACCATCATGGTCAATTGCAATCCCGAGACGGTCAGTACGGATTATGATACCTCCGACCGTCTTTACTTCGAACCGCTGACCGAAGAAGACGTGCTGAACATCGTGCAGCGAGAACAACCCATGGGTGTGGTGCTGCAATTCGGAGGACAAACCCCCTTAAAGCTGGCGCTCTCCTTGTCCCGAGCCGGCGTGACGATTCTCGGCACCAGTCCGGATGCGATCGACCGCGCAGAAGATCGAGCCCGTTTCCGCGAGCTGCTCGATAAGCTCGGCTTGCGTCAAGCGGAAAGCGGCATGGCTCGTTCCGCGGAAGAAGCGGTGAACATCGCCGCCGACATTACCTATCCGGTGATGGTGCGGCCGTCGTATGTGCTCGGCGGACGGTCCATGCAAATCGTCTATGATGAGGCCGGGCTGCTCGCCTACATGAACACAGCAGTCAAGCCCACGGACAAACACCCGCTTCTCATCGATAGATATTTGCGCGATGCGATAGAAATCGATGCCGACGCCATCTCGGACGGTACCACCGTGGTGGTGGCGGGGATCATGGAGCACATCGAGGAGGCGGGCGTCCACTCCGGCGACTCGGCCTGTTCGCTTCCTCCCTATACGCTGGATGCAGCGACCATCGAAGAGATCCGGCGACAAATGACCGCATTGGCACTGGAACTCGGCGTCATCGGCCTCATGAACGCCCAATTTGCCGTGAAGGACCAGACCATCTATGTCTTAGAGGTCAATCCGCGCGGGTCACGGACTGTTCCATTTGTCAGCAAAGCGATCGGCGTGCCTCTCGCGAAGTTAGCCATGAAGGTGATGGTCGGGAAATCGCTCCAACAACTGAATTTCACCACGGCTCCCGCACCAGCGCACCTCTCGGTCAAGGAAGCGGTTTTCCCCTTTACGAAATTCGCCGGGGTAGATGTGCTGTTGGGCCCAGAGATGAAATCGACTGGGGAGGTGATGGGGATCGACAGCGATTTCGGATGGGCCTTCGTCAAGGCCCAGGCCGGGGCCGGCGCCATTCTGCCGACCTCCGGCACC
>JBDTWG010000600.1:0-1933 GCA_040006855.1 Nitrospira sp. | reverse complement strand
TAGTGGTGTGGAATAAGGGGGAGAAATTGCTTCGGGATCGCTTCGTAAACCGCAGATCGGTGGTTCGATTCCACTCGCCGAATCCAGAAATCAATTGGTTGGAGAGATCTCACCGATCCGACTCAGCGACTGTGCTGTTCTCGCAGCCACGGCAATGCAGATTAGCTCTCTCCGATGAGCGCATGGACAGTTTCAGCGATCGCGTTCGAGCGTTGGGACGGGAACTGGAGCAACGGAGGGGTGCCCTTTCACATTTTCGTCATGCCATGCATTCAATGGCCGTCAACCTTTAGTGCCTTCCTCGACGAGTCATAACTCCATCATATGAAGACATGTGGCGCTTTGCATAGACCTTGAATTTTTGGTGGCTCCAGTCGCTAAAACATCTTTGTGCGGCTTGCCAAAGGCCTTTCAACCTGCCTTCTCACTGATGGCTCAGTGGAAAACTGATTACTAGTCCTCCCATGACGTCACCGAGTTTGAAATCCGATTTTGGGCTATTGGGATGTGAATTGTGGCATTGAACGCATGCCGTTGTAACCGCCAAGTCGGCATAGACGGTTCCGAATAACTGTCGCCCGCCGCCCTCGATCGTACTGGAATACGGTCGATTTGGATGCTGTTCAATTGTTTTAAGAGCCATGCGCTCGAATTCATTGGCTGGCGCATTGGCCTTATTAATCGGCCACTGACTAATCAGGTGGAAGCGGACATTTGGGCCGGTCAATTCAGCAATCTCACTTGTTTCCTGCAGGAGTTGCACAGGTAAGGGTAATGAGTGCGTGGCCTGCCAGTTTTCCGACGCATCGACAATGCGCTCTTGCCCGAGCCGGTTGACGATCTGGATGGTGTAAAAGTGACGGTGGGCCATGATGACTGCGCGTAAATAATCGGCAACGGTTCTGGGAGGAATACCCTCCAGGGTGCCGGGATTCTTGTCGATGGCGAAGATGTTCGGGACTGCCAGCGCCGCGGTGGTCACCAGTACGGCGACCCAGATGAACGATTTGCTCATCATGATACCCTCTCTTTCCTTTCAACAGGAAGTAGACCCAAAGGCAATGGGATAGAGTCGAACCCGTACTTAGCCAAAAGCATCTGTATGCGAGGCGTCATGAGGAAATCAGAAAACTGGTTTGCGGCAGAACGCAGCGCATCTCGACAGGTCCACACTACGGCTTGCCCGAACTGGATAGGTACATACATCCCGATTGGGTTTTCATCGCTGATGCGTACCTGACCATTTGAGATCGAATCTACGCGATAGATCAGACCCACATCGGCCTTGCCAGTGGTTATCAGGTCTATAATGTCCTCACTATGTGGCGCATAGAGAACGTGGGAAGAGCTTTTGTAGGAAGGATAGAGCTTTGTCAGTGAACGGGCGGTGACTTCTCCCAACGAGGACGTCTGGGGATCACCGAGAGCAATGCGTAGGGCTCGGTTCGACAGCGCATCCTGCAAGGAAACCGATAGGGCCGAGGATATCGACGACATCACGAGGACGAGAGACGTCTGAGCGTAGATCCGAGGGCGACCATTGAGAGTCAGTCCTTTCTTGTACAGATTCTCGACATCTTCAATTCCCGCCGACAGAAACACGTCGATCGGTGTGCCCTTTTCGATTTGCTGACGAAGCGTTTTTGATGGCGTGTACACAACGTTGACCGCCACGTCATATTCTCGCTCGAACATGGGCAGGATGTCACTCAACGCTGGTCTTAGGCTGTGTGGTGCCCCAATTGTCAGAGGTTCAGCCTGTACTGGCTTCGAGACCCCGACGATGATTGCCATTCCAGCGATAGTGGCGATTAGTATCCTCAACGTCAGAATGACCACTCCATACCTCCGCTCCTTGTTAATAGAGCTGACCGTCTTAAGCTGCCCCTCTGAAAAAAATCACTGTCGATTTGAAATGCCTCCGCCTTCATTT
>JBDTWG010000599.1:0-1934 GCA_040006855.1 Nitrospira sp. | reverse complement strand
ACCAATCGATGGTCTGGGTGAATCCTCCTGCAATGGTCATTTCTTCCTCCTTGGTTGCTTGGCGATAGACGCCCCCGTCTTACCAAGTCGGGGGCTGGGCCGCTGCGCGCGCCGCCGGCTGGCGCCGCCGGTCGCGCTGCGCTGTCCCTTGTCTAATGTGGAGAAACGAGATGGTCCCTGCCCGTTGCCCTGCATCGCGTCTTTCACCCGTTCGAGGTCGAAGCGCACAAACCGGCAAATACGCTCCACCGGAATCTCCCCCTTGCGGTACGCCCGGCGGATGGACTTCACGCTCACTTTGAGTTCGGTGGCCAGCTCGTCTGCGGTTAACCACGACCTTTTCATTGCGTCTCCTCTTAGGTTGTGCTCGCTGCGCATGGGGCCGACCATACCCATGCTCGCAGTGGCGATGAAAGATCCCTGTAGGGGTCACGAGGGGACAGGAGGGGCCAGCAAGGGACAGTGGTCTACGGTTAGGGATTGGTTTAGGTGCTCGGTATTCGAGGAGCTATTAAGCAGAGATCGGTTCATGTGTGCCGATACAGCTGTCCACTTAATGCTCACGGACTCCGCTCCAGATACATTGAAACCAAGGGAGGTCCCTCTGAGGTCAGAGACTCAAACGTGGAGAGCGGCTCAGGCAATCATGACAAATAAATACGTAGACGATCTATTATTGGCCGCGTTTTTATCGCAAATCGAAGATAGGGCCGAAAAATACCGACTAGGGTCGAATGGCCCTACACAAGGTTTCTTTTCTACCATTGCAGGTTTTTCGAAGGACCACATGGACAGCGGAGTGGGTGCTGCAAAGAGAATGCGAAGATAGCCATGACGGAAGATGATCTAACGGACACCAATCGGTGCGAGCAAAGCGGGATCCTGAGAGGAAAGAGCAAAAAAGGGCAGATGGAGTTTCGAAAAACGCCGCGAGACTTCGCCGAAGCGGGGTTCGTACGACGGACAAATGGGACAGGCAGATGCGAGCCTGTATACCTACCGTTCCGTGAGCTCTGCGAGTGCAGCTCTTTTTTACGCACGTCAGCGATGGGGCCAACCCATCGGGCGCGAAGACAGATACTGTGGGCGCAATCGTCCAACCTAGTGGCCAGCCCTCTTGGATACACCGGCAGAGACTCGCGAGATACTTCCAAGCAAGTTCGTTTGGCCTTCTGACCGTGACACCTGTCTCCGCTAGGCCCTTTGGGCCTTGTAAGACATCAGAGTGAATAAGGGGCTAAAGGGATCGTCCATGCGCTACGAATTCTTCGGGAGGCACTCAGTAACAACGAATCCTCGTGTTGACACGTATACTGGATCCTTTACCAAGGTCCATTCAGAGCACGAGATGCGCAACAAGGTTTCTACCTTTTCGATCCTGGGTTGATACCGCGCATACTCAGGGCTGATCAGCAGTGCTGCAACGACGGAAGAGACTCACAGCACGAGGACGCAGCGAATTCCCCAGGAGTTCTTCATTCCGCCTCCTCCTGTAGGCATGCCCATGGCATCATGCACCAAGCGTGTTGCCGCTTAGCCGCAAGACGCTCCAAACACTCTTATGGATCTTCAGAACGGGGATATGGTTTGATGCTGTATGTATTGGGTTAGGGTGGATGGAGGGCTTCACCATAGTGTCCCGATCTTTGGCGGTTGGGAGAACGCCGGCAGCTGACCGGTAAGGCCTGCGGCGCACAGTTCCCCTCCGGAGTACGAGGCCCGTTATCTGGGGCATCTGCCAGTCTGACAATACTTACCTAATGGCAGATTTACTTATAGATGGATTGTTCATCTTATGCATACTGAGCATATAGGAGCCGCGTATGTAGTAGTAACGCCGCGCATCCCACTCGACCCTACCTACTATTCTCATTCCTCCATGGAGATATCGTCAAGAGTTGTGGATAAGGTGATCAAGCGGCGACCCTTCGAGT
>JBDTWG010000598.1:0-1936 GCA_040006855.1 Nitrospira sp. | reverse complement strand
ACGTCGTAGGAAGGTCCCGAAGGCATCGCCCGGTTCCTCCACCTGTATGATGCGGCGTGCCCACCAGATCACACAATGACTCATCATACGCTGCGACTTGGAAGTTGTCCAACCGTCCAGTAGGGAGGCGCAATAGCAATCGGTGGCCAGCGATGACCATGCGGCCATTTCTCACGCATTCACGACGCAGCCAGCATTGCCCTTTGCTGCCGACCGAATCAATTATTGCTTCAGCGGAATTTCAATGACCAACGCACCCATCACATCATTGAGCGCAAAATCGTGTTTGGGACTCTGCGAGTGAGCATTGTGGCACCCCATACAGGCCTGCGTGACGGCGCGGTCGGCATAGACGGCTTGAAAATATCGTTGGCTGTCGATGGTGATGGTGCTGGTAGCCGATCGTTCGGGGTGCTGCCGCACGGCTTCCAAACTGTTCCGTTCCGCCTCGGTCGCCGGAGCGTTCTGAGGATTGATTGGCCACAGACTCATCAGGCGATAACGAACTTTGGTTCCCGTCATAGTGGCCAGGTCGTTCGCTTCGCGAAGGAATTGGGCGGGCAACGGCAACGTCGTCTTGTCCCTGCGCCAGGTTTCCGACGCAGATGTGCTGCCTTGCTTCTGCATGCGCTCGACCACGTGAATGGTATAGAAAGTCCGGTTGGCCTCTATGACAGCGTGCAGATAGTCCGCAACTTGTTCGGGCGGGATTCCCGGCAAGTCCGCCGCGTGGCTCGTCTGTACGAGTGCGCCCAGCACTGTCATGCATGTGGCAACCAACGCCTGCCTAATCCCCATGGCTACACCTCCTTTTCCTGAGTTCGAAGTAACGCTCTTCGATCAGCATAGGCGGATTTCCGACTGGAGGCAACGAGCCGATGTTCTTTGTTTGCATTTCGACGGAGCGCTGCCGTAGCGTACCTGAATCATGCAAACCGAATTTGTCATCACAGCCGGTGAACAGCCGAAGCGATTGGATATGTTTCTCATTCACCGCGAGCCGAAGCTCTCGCGTGCGGCATTGCAACGCATGATTACGGCCGGTTGGGTACGGGTCAACGATCAAATCGCCAAGTCGAGCCAGCGAATTAAAGCCGGAGACGTGATCGTCTTTGATTCTCCCCAGGCGGCGCCGTTGCAGCTTAATGGACAGACGAGACGGTTGGAGATTCTGTTCGAGGATCGTGCGTGCCTGGTACTGAATAAACCCGCCGGCATCGTGGTCCATCCGGCGCCAGGGCATTGGTCCAATACGTTATTAAATGCGCTACTCGACCATTGTGCACGCGAGGGTGAGGCGACCACCCCTGGGGTGGTGCACCGCTTGGACAAAGACACGTCAGGGGTGATGGTCGTGGCCAAAACGGAGACGGCGCATCGCGGCCTTGCGGTGCAGTTCGAAAGCCATTCCATTACTCGTCACTATGAAGCGCTGGTCTCCGGTGTCCCGGTGGCATCCGAAGGCCGAATCGATTATGCGATTGGTCCGGATCGAGAGGATCCCAAACGGACTTCTGCACGGACGCTCCAACCGAAGTCCGCTGTGACGGAGTATGGGGTCGAAGAAGCGTTTGGCGCGGTGGCTGCCCGGGTGCTCCTTCGTCCCCACACGGGACGCACCCACCAGATACGGGCCCATCTCCAGGCGATCGGCCATCCCATCCTGGGCGACAGAGTATATGGGGGAGACCGAGTCAGCGAGATCTATGGTGATGTCGTTCCTCGGGTCATGCTACATGCACGGACACTGGGATTTACACATCCCGTCACCGAGGTGTATTCCGAATTTACGGCTGCTGCTCCAGCGGATTTTGACGCCGTGCGTCACAGGCTCCATCATGGGGCAGCGAGACGTGCGGACGGCCTGTTACAGCGAGAGCCCTGAAATGTGTTGATCGAGATGGTGACGTTGGACGAGAAAGTACGGAAACCGTCC
>JBDTWG010000597.1:0-1944 GCA_040006855.1 Nitrospira sp. | reverse complement strand
GCTTCCGGCGACGAAATCACCGGCACGGCCGGTACCTCAACTTCTGGAACAGCCACTTCGCTCAGCGGAGGCACGTCTGCGTCACAGACAACAGCCTCTGGCATCGATGCGTGGTCTTGAGCCGACAGCCGCGACGTCTCTGGATCTGACGCCGGCGCAACATCTTCTTCCGAACGAACAATCTCCAAAGTCGGTGCAGCCTGGATGACCGTCTGATCGACGATGAAAGCGGGCATGGGTGAAGGAGCCGCCGCTTCGGCCACAGTGTCCTGGATTGTGGGTACGGCCGGCGCTTGGACAGCCATCTGAGCTACCGCCTGCTCCACCAAAGAGAGTGGGTCCGAGGGAATGACATCTGTCGGTTCAGCGAGAGGCGCCAGGGGATCTTGTACAGCGACCGGTTCAAAAGGCGGCGTTGGCATGTCTAGCGGCGGCGGGACCACAGCTTCCGTCAGTGGTTTGATGGACACTGGGCGAGGCTGCTCCGGCTCTGAAACCGCCATTGCTTCGCTCCCGGCCAAACGCAAGGGGCGCTCTACCGGCAGGTCGATCGTTGATTCTACGGGTGATTCTGGTTCGAATACCGCAGCGAGTGTCGGCTCTTCAACCGGTTCGACAGCCCCCACAGGAATATGAATAGGTATGGGTTGCTCGTGCAGTTCGATCGGAGTATCCGGAGAAAGGATACGGAACTCCGGGGTCGAGGGTGTTTCGATCTGAATGGCGCTGTCGACCAGCGTCTCATCCACAAGAGGCGCGATGGCTGACATCGATGTACGCTCGTCCTCCTCAGCAGGCAGGACCACGGTAGCATCCTGCGCCCTGTCCACAACATCGGTAGAAACTGGTCCGAATTCTGGCTCCGGATCCTGTCGTGGAATCGCTACGTTCTCAACCTCGATCTGCTCCCAAGGCATGGGCGCCGAAAGCGGAGGTGAATCACTGACGAGCCCCGCAAGAGAATCCGACGGCGGAGGTGCGAGCGACAGCCACTCTGTCTCTGAAAGATCAGCTGGCGCGACCGTCGTCGCCGTCTCTTCAGGCACCGCAGTAGGGGCGACGACTTCGCTTTCAGTTGTCGGCTGAGCCAAGGGGTAAGCGGGAGAGGCTTGCATCGCGGTGACCGCCGCGAGGATATCTTCCCAGGAGAGTCCTAGCGAAGAGGTAAAGGAGGAGGCAGGTGACGTGGGCGAATCCGCCGGTATCCCTGCATTGACTGGGTGGTCCGTCGCGGAGACCTCCTGCCCCTTCTGCATTTCCGCTACGTCAGGCTCACTCTTCACCGCAGCCTGTGGAAATACTGCCGATGGTGTCTCTTCAACTTGGTCCCAGGGCATTGAGGCCGGGCTGATCGGCGCTTCTGTGATTGGGTGAGCACTGGCGGTCCTCAGCACCTCAATTGTTGGAGTGGGTGCCTCAAGGACGGATGGTGGTGGCAGCTCGGCCTCTCCGGATAGAGCAGACACCACATCATCCCCCGTCGACCCGTCACTGTCTCCCACCGTGGAACTTTCGGGGATCGCTACATCAGCCTGGTCCATGGGCATAGCAGCAAGACTTGCTAGACGTTCTTCCATTGCGTGGCGATCACCTTCTACCGGCACCTCGATCGTTGGTTCCCGAAGCTCAGCGACCGGCGAGGCAGGAAGATCGGCTTCTTCGGCTTCTACAGATATGACTGGGGTCACTTCAATAACAGTCGAAGCCTGACTGTCTCCTACCAGCGAGCGCTCAGGGGCAGCATCTTCAATTTGATCCCAGGGCATCGGCGCTGGGCTCTTCGGTTCTTCTGTAATCGGATGGCTGCTACCCTGAGATTGCACTTCAATCGCGGGCTTCGGGTCCCCAACGACCGTCGGAGCCTCGTTCTGCGCTGTGGCTTGAATTGGTTCTGTCGTTGTCGCCACTGACGACGATAACGGCTCAGAGTGCTGCTGAAGCTCC
>JBDTWG010000596.1:0-1959 GCA_040006855.1 Nitrospira sp. | reverse complement strand
ACGCTTCAGTGAGTTTGCAATCTTCCGGGCAGTGCCTTTCATGAATACCCCTGCCTCCAGATCCAGGGCATCGCTGCGTTTCATGACGGCGGCCGACCATTTGCGGGTCATCTTTGGCCGCACGGTCGCTGTGCTTCCTGCTTTGCGTGCCATTGAAACCTCCATTTTTTGTCCAGTGACTTGAGGGGGCGAACGGGATTTTCATATCGCATCGTCGCCGCACCGGAGTCGTTATCTCTAAGGTAACGAAGCTGCCGCGGCTCAAAAATTACCCGGGGTCCAATGCGACGAAGGTTCTCTTCGCACAACGCCTCGTGAGTGCCAGTACGAGTTTCGCACCCATGGAACCCCCGATGAGGTCGGCGCCAATCAGCCTCTGTGTCGCCACAAAGACGGTGATCGAATCACGAGCGCTACGAAAGGAAGGCTGGCCCGGTAATAGGCGGATTATTACCGAAACCGGGCAAGTATATATATGACCTCGCGCTCGGCCGCCGGTGGATGCATGATCGACAACCACTCTCGCCAGCTACTAAACCAGCCATCAATAAGCTTCCACCGGGAGCCAGTACCTCAACGAATGCAGCGCAGTTCCACTGCAAACTCACTTGTTTAGGTCAGCCATCCTGTCGGTCCCTCAGGTGCGAATATCCTGGCGCAGCCTGAATCCATTATCTATCCGCCGGTCTGCGGCCCGAAGCCGTTGCATGGACGATACTTCATTGCGCCAAGCCACGCGAACCGCATGTCTACGTGGGCGCCGGCGGCACAGGGGCGCCGATGTTGGGCTGCTACTGAATCAAGTTCACCGGGACGATGGTGATGGCGTCTCCATAGCTTGCTTGAATTGTTCCAGATCCTTGGCGATCTTTTGTGCCGGATCCTGCGCGAAGAGTCCCGCGATGGCTGCGCCGATAGGACCTGCCGGCGGATCGTACTGTAAGGTTACCGTTACCTTCGTAGTACGACCTTCATCAACCGGATAAAATTGTACTGATCCCGCATGTTCCACCATGGCTCCTTGCAGGGTCCTCCATCCAATCCGTTCGTTTTCAACTTCATTAATAATTTCCGCGTCCCACTCCACCGCCGGAGCCCCTGGTATTGTATTGATGACCCAGTGTGATCTGCGGTCATCCAAAGATTCGACGCTACGTACTTGACTCATTACGGATGGAATATTGTCCAGATCTCTCCAAAATCCGTAGAGATCCTTCGCGGGCCGTTGGACCAGGATGGATTGTTCGATCTTTATCGATCGTTTGCTGTGGACTTTTCGACGTCCCAAGGCCGCGGTGTCACTTTTATCATGGGTGTCGATTCCCATGGCGCCGTAAGCTGGACAAAAGCCCGTCATAGATCGGTATATCAGTGCGATACCGGCCAAGGCCCCGAGGCTGCCGGCCAACGAGAGAGGCCTCAGCGCGCTTCGCAGAAGCAGCCCACCGCCGACTAAGCCGGAGATGACCCGTTCAGTGTCTCCCACGTTTTCCGAACTCTCCTGAGCCTGCTCTTCTTTCCACTCCAACTCCTGGGTGGGGGGTCTTTTGGCCTCTCGGCCGGATCTCGACGTTGTTCGAATTCCGCCACGCATATGTGCCATGGGTCCTCCTCATGGATGATTGGCTGATATTGTGAAAGCTAACTGCCTTCGCTCCGTCGGCTGTCGCGCCCCGAGGTCTTATCAATACTGATTCGTTACATTGTTTCTTCGTCATGGCAGGCAATTCTTTCAGCTCCCAATCACTCGAACGCGGACGACTTGGCTTCTTGCCCGCCTCCCCATAGCATCATCTGCAAATGTAGGGCCATACGCAGATACCTTACAGAGCGAGCTGGGGAGCCAGGCTGGCGGAGGAAATACAGACGTCGCATACTGCAGGTGGGCCTGACTCATTGACGAAATTATCGACCCGGATGGACCGATTGTCTTGCGCGGGACAATGTGTCTGAGCAGCG
>JBDTWG010000595.1:0-1971 GCA_040006855.1 Nitrospira sp. | reverse complement strand
CATGGGCATAACGCAGGCGAGCGGCTTTGCAGAGCCGGATGCCGTCGATCAGGCTCGCGTGGTTCAAGACGTCGCTGATAATGGTGTCTTGTTCGTCGAGCAGGGGTTCGAACAACCCGCCGTTCGCATCGAAGCAGGAGCTGTAGAGGATGGTGTCCGCGGTTCTGAAAAATGTGCTGATGGCCTGTTCGAGCTGGGTGTGCAGCTGGTGGGTTCCGCAGATGAACCGGACAGAGGCCATGCCGTAGCCGTAGTCCTTGAGTCCATCGATGGCGGCTTGCTTCACATCCGGATGATTCGCCAGTCCGAGATAATTATTCGCACAGAGATTAAGGACCTCTCCCTGCGCTACCCGAATCTCGCCGCTCTGAGGACTGAAGATCTTCCGCTCGGTTTTGTAGAGACCGGCCGCATGGATGTCGGCTAACTGCTGCTCGGCGGCTTTCTTGAGGGAATTGTAGGCCATGATTGTCGTCAGGCGTGAAGCGCTAGGAGTCTCGCGACCGGCGAGCGGTGCGAGTTTCCTTCGCGCCGTACGCGGTAGATCTCACGGAAACAGTACTACTTTGCCGCATTGGCCGGACTTGATCAATTCAAATCCTTGGGCGAAGTCTTTCAGCGGAAAGGTATGGGTGATGACGGGGCGGATGTTAAGGCCGGCTTTGAACAGTCCGGCCAATCGATACCAGGTGCTGAACAGCCGTCGACCGGTAATGCCGTGAACGCGGATGCCCTTGAAGATCACCTCGTTGGCGAGGTCGCAGGTGACGGGTCCGGTGGGAATACCGAACAGGGTCACGCGCCCGCCGTTTTTGACGGATCGAAAGGCATGGTGCAGCGCGGTGGGATGGCCGGACATTTCCAACGACGCATCGACACCTTCTCCTCCGGTAATCTCCAAAATGGCTGCGGCAATGGCCTCAGGCCCGTCGGTCTGTGCGTTCAGGACATGATCGACGCCCACTTGCTTGGCCAAGCCGAGACGATAGTCGCTGACATCCGTGGCGATAATGGTGGCGGCTCCCGCGGTGCGGGCCACGGCGGCGGCGAAGAGCCCGGTTGGGCCGCAGCCGGTGATCAAGACCGTGTGGCCGGTCAGGTCTTCCACCAGTGCCGCATCCACGGCGTTGCCCAAGGGCTCCTGCACGGAGGCTAACTCCGGCGGGATATCGGGCGAGGTTTTCCAGAGCACCGTTTCCGGAAGCACCACATAGTCGGCAAACGATCCATCCAGATCAACGCCCAGAATGCGGTAGTTCTTGCAGACGTGCGCCTGGCCGGTCCGACATTGAAAGCAGGCGCCACAGGTCAAGTGCGATTCGGCGGCGACGTAATCCCCCACGCGCACGAGTGTGACATCCGCGCCGATGGCGATGACCTCGCCGCACATTTCATGCCCGATTATCCGCGGAGGATGGATACGGCTGTGGGCCCAGGCATCCCAATTGTAGATATGTGCATCGGTTCCGCAGAGAGAGGTGGCTTTGATTTGAACGACGGCGTCAGATGGGCCCGGCGTCGGATCGGGACGATCGGTATAGGTCAGCCCCGGAGCTGCCGAAGTTTTGACAAGCGCGCGCATGGCCCCATTATAGCAAGAGTGCGTGAAATGCCTAGCCGAACCTAGAAGATAACCAGATAGCTCAGAGCGCGCCTGTTCAGCGAAGTGGCCATTACGCTACCTGCTCAAGTCGACCGGCAAAAAACGGGTTGAACTGGGTGAGGCTCCTGGGTAGGATGCGATGATGCGATGTTATTTCGACAAATGTCCGGCCATAGCCGTCGTCGGACTGTGGATAGTCTTGTGCCTCTCTTTTCTGCCTGTGCCGGCAGGAGCCGGCCAAACTCCATCCGCAACCCCAGTCACTCCCAAACGGTGGGCGCAATTCGAACTGGTGAGTACTGAAGCGGATGGTTCCGTGCAGGTGGGGAAAGACGTCGTGCTCAGCGTCACCCTCGGTGGCGTGCCGG
>JBDTWG010000594.1:0-1982 GCA_040006855.1 Nitrospira sp. | reverse complement strand
CAGAGTGTGCACCATTCCCGTTGAGAGTGATTTCGTCTACACCGAATGGGCGATGGAGCAAAAAACAGCATCGCTCGACTCAACTCTGCGAATGCGCGCGAGTCAGGCTCATGGATGGCTCGACGATGAGCGGGATCACTGTGGTAGAGTAAAAAAATGAGATTCGGTGTGTCCTCGAATGACAGGAGATACCATGACGACTTCCCATCAGCGGCCGCTCTCGCCGCTATCGCTCTCGGCATTCGATATTTCGGCTGAACGGGGCTTCCTGCCGACGACCGATCCACTGGAGCACCTTCCTGATGAGCCAGTTTTGAACCACATCGGCGTGGAGCTGCCGAAGTTCCTCACCGCTCGACAATTCAGGCGCTTTATGTGCGACCGCAAAGAGGTCATGGGGCCAGTGGCGGATGATTGGGGGCTCGATGCCTTTCGTTGTGCGATGCGCACCCTCTCCTTTGCGGGGCACGCCTATGTGTGGGAAGACCCTGACCATCCCGCACCCCGCCTGCCGGTGAGTCTGGCCCTGCCCTGGTACAGCGTCGCGCAGCAGCTTGGCCGCCCGCCGGTGCTCTCCTATGCCTCCTATGCCCTGTACAATTGGCGTCGACTCGATCCGCAGAAGGCCATCGAACTGGGGAATATCGTGCTCTTGCAGAATTTTCTCGGAGGCCTCGATGAAGAATGGTTCGTTCTTGTGCACATTGAGATCGAAGCGAACGCGGGGCCAGGCTTAATGGGGTTGGTGCAAGCCCAGAATGCCGCGCAGGAGAATAAGGAAGAAGACGTGTTGCAGGGATTACGCACTCTTGCGACCGCGCAGGAAGCGATGCGTGACACCCTCCTCAGAATGCCGGAACGATGCGATCCCTATATCTATTACAGCCGGGTGAGGCCCTACATTCATGGCTGGAAGAACAGTCCGACATTGCCCGAGGGATTGGTCTATGAAGGCGTTGCAACCTATGAGGAACGGCCGCAACAGCTTCGCGGCGAAACCGGCTCGCAGAGCTCGATCGTGCCGGCTCTGGATGCCGGCCTGGGTGTGCCTCATGCCGACGATCCGCTGACCCAATATCTTGAGGAGATGCGTGACTATATGCCGCCGCGCCACCGAGCGTTTGTGGCCGCTCTGGAGGCTCGGGTCGATGCACAGCAGCGTCCGCTGTTGTACGCCTATGCTCGCGACCGCAAGGCGAGAAATCCTGACCTATGGAAGGCCTTTTGCGTGTGCGTGGATCTCCTTGCGCAATTCCGTGAAATCCACATCGGGTACGCCGAGCGCTATATTTTTCGGCAACATCAATCGCATGCGAGCAATCCGACCGCCGTCGGCACAGGCGGCACGCCGTTCATGCCCTATCTGAATAAGCATCTCGAAGAGACCAAGCGTGTCGTTCAAGACTAACTGGGAGGCCTGACTTGTGAGACAGGGCGTTCTGCGGTGGAATAGTGGCGCCAGAATTCGTACACTGCTCCCGTCTTCATTCTGACCCATGCGAAAACCCGGCGAACCTATCTATCTGCGGATTCACCTCATCGCACTGGCGTTGGTCATTGCGGCTACCGTGGCATTGCCGCGTTTGGCGGAAGTCTTCGTCGGGCCACTGAGTTTCGGGACCCGCGCACTGGCGGGTGTGGGTATTGCCGTCGCCGGAGGGATTGCCTTGTATCTCCTCTACAATTCCTCTGCCCGCAACGAGCCCTAACAGAATTCCGAAAAAGTCCGCTAGCGGCGTGCTCGCAAGACACTGCCGGCTCACGGTTCTGCACAGACGTGGCGCGTTATTCATCGCGCCGTGCACCTCGCTACGGTCTTGCTGGACGGACTTTTTGAGCCTTCTGCGGGAATGCTGTTCCGTCGTGCTCCCTGTGTGGGCGCTTGAATTTCTGGCGCGCCAACAGAGTTTTTCCGCAGTCTGTTAAGACTCCATCTGACGAGTGCCGTCCGGCAACTTTAGGCCCATCCATTCGATATCCAT
>JBDTWG010000593.1:0-1985 GCA_040006855.1 Nitrospira sp. | reverse complement strand
GCAATTACCGAGTCTTTATCTTCCAGGTGTAGGACGACGTCACGGCATAGTTCCAGACCGTTCCCACCAGGATGCCCGCCAGTGCGGACAATCCCCAATTGAATTCCTGGCCGAACAGATAGGACGCCACGCCCACGTTCCCGATGGCCCCTAGGCTGCACACCAGGACGAAGGAGAGCCACCCGCGCGGCCACTGCCAGCCGCGCAATCGCTGATCTCGATAGGTGATCACATTGTTTAAGATGAAGTTACTCGTCATCGCCATTACCGTCGCCGTTCCCTGTCCCCACGTAAACGGCCATGCCAACCATTGATAGAGAACCAGCAGCACCGTGAAGTGGATCAAAACGCCTGACCCGCCGACCAAAGCGAAGGTGACGAGACGCACCGGCACAAATCGGCCGATCGCTTTATCCAGCAATAACATGAAATAGTCCCAGGCCACCTGGCTATCGACTTTGCTCTCCCCGGCCTGTCGCGTTCTAAATTCGTAGGGCAACTCTTTGAACCTCAACGGACGCAGTGACGAGGCCAAAAAATCCAGCAGCAGTTTAAAACCGAGCCCGGATGTCCTCCGCACAAGCTGTTCGAATGCCTCACGACGCAAGGCAAAAAATCCGCTCATCGGATCTGTCAGACCAATGGGCACCAATGGGCGACTCAAGAGCGTTGCCCATCGGCTGGTCAACGCACGAATGCCTTGCCATTCCCCAATGCTGCCGCCGGCCACATACCGACTGCCGATGACGACATCGAATCCGCCCTGCTTCAAGTGCCTGAGCATGTCCACGAGTAGTCGTTCGTCATGTTGAAGATCACCGTCCATGACCGCGAGGAACGGCGCAGAACTGGAAAGCATGCCTTCAATACAAGCAGAGGACAATCCTCTCCGTCCGATCCGCTGGAGACAGCGTACCCGATGGTTTGAATTGGCTAACAGGAGAACCTGGTCTGCCGTCTGATCTGGAGAATCGTCATCGACGACGATCAACTCCCATTGCACATCGGCCAAACAGCTTTGCAGGAGTTCCACAAGCCGAACGACGTTGTCCCGCTCATAGAAGGTGGGAACGATGGTGGAAAGTTCAGGCCCTGACAACCACTCAGCTCCGTGAGAACAACTGTGAAGGGACGATACGTGTATTGACATCCTACGCCTCACCGGATGTCAAACCTAGTGGAACCTGCCCGGACCAACCGAACGATCTAGAAGGGCTTCCTCTGGGTAGCTTCCCTACAGACCGATCATGAGCCTCCCCGGCGAGACCTGCTCAGTAAGCCCGAACGATAACTCGCCCTTCAGGTCATCAGGATTGTAGTACGTTCCGAACAGGCGATCCCAAACCGTCAGCATGGCGCCAAGATTGGTCCCCTGGTGGGCCGCATCCTTACTGTGATGGATGTGATGATACCGAGGTGTCACGAACAACCATTCCAACCAGCGTGATTGCCATGTCACATTCATATGCATCCAGTTGTTGCGAACGATGTGCTCCACCATGATCACCTGAAACGCCCAGGATGAGGCTTCGTGAAGCAAGGGAAGGGCTAGAACATAGGTCAGGTTGAACAGTACAATGTGCGGAATGGTGGCACGAATCCCTGCCAGCCAATACAAATAAGTCGGCGCATGGTGCCAGCGGTGAATGCGCCATACCAGCGTGGTATGCATGAGCCGATGCGCCCAGTACAGCCCGAAGTCTTCAACAATGTAGAACAGTACGAGCTTATCTACTGTAGGTAACGTGTGGAGAGCGGCAGGAAGATAGTCGGGAATTGGAATACGGTCCGTCCATTGAACACCAGGAGGAATGAGAGATTGTACGCGGCCAACGCCAATAAGTCGCGCCACAAGACGGAACGGTAGGCAATCGGCCGCGCGGGATAGAGCCACTCGGCCATGAAGAACAGTAGCCCGATACTCCAGAACAAGAGATACGGGTGGAGTGCCTTATCCATTCGCAACACTACTGAAGAAAAGTGAT
>JBDTWG010000592.1:0-2007 GCA_040006855.1 Nitrospira sp. | reverse complement strand
CCCACAGCGCATGACCACAGTATGTTTCACGGCGCAGGACTTGGCGCTGTTCAGTGCCGCCAGTCATGATCGGAACCCACTGCATATATCAGAAGAGTACGCGCGGGCTACGCCCTACGGCGAACCCGTCGTGTTCGGGATGTTGGGGGGATTGGCTGCCCTAGGACAGCTCCCTGTACGCAAAGATAGGGTCTTACAGCGAGTCGCGCTCGAGTTTCGGAACCCCCTCACCATCGGAGTCCCGTACCGTGTAGACGTGGGGGACCCGTCGACAGACCACCCTGTGGTCAAACTCTACGATGCCGCCCGATTGATGCTCAAGGCGACGTTCTCGTTTGCGCCGGGAGGCGGGGACGTCCGTCCGACGGAAGTTCCAGAAGTGTCTGCTCCCACGGAGGCGGCGGACCGGAAGAGGGAGAGTTTCCGTGTCGGCGACCGGGTGACTGGAACCTATGGTCCCGCAGCCGAGACGTTCCAACAGGTAGTTCAACGTTGGGGGCTCTCTGCCAAGGGTGCGACCGCAACCCATATTGCCGCGATGATGTGGGCAAGTTATGTCATAGGCATGGAACTTCCGGGAAAACGGGCGATCTTCTGGCGATTGGTGCTCGAGATGAAACCCGAGGAGGGCCAGCCGGAGGAGCCACTCTCCTATGACGTCACGATTCAGGAATTTGACGAACGATTCGATCTGCTGCAGACCGCAGGCCATCTTTCATCGGGCAGCAAACTCTTCGCGACGGCCCAGATGTGGGCCTTTGTGCGACAAGATTCTCCAACACCCTCCCTACAACAAATCAGAGATCTTGTGCCACGCTCCGACCAGTTGAAAGGCAAGGTGGCATTGGTCATCGGTGGCAGCCGCGGCCTCGGTGCCGCGATCAGCCAGGCGTTGGCTTCGCAAGGATGCTCCGTACTGGTGAACTATCATCAGTGCAAGGAGGAGGCTGAGCACATTCGGGCGAGTCTTGGAGACCAATCCGACCTGATTGAGTTGGTGCAAGGGGATGCTGCGGATGTAGAATGGTGCGAGACCATGCGGCAGAATATCGTTGAGCAGTACGGCGGACTTGATGTGCTGGTGTGCAACGCGTCACCGGCCATTCGCCCCTTGCCGTTCGTGCCGGAGAAACTCACCCAGTTTGAGGCATTTCTCGCCCAAAGCGTCGCCCTGGTCAGTCTGCCCATGGCTAGTTTTCTCGGTACATTGTCTGAGCGTTCGGGTTGGAATGTGGTGATTTCATCGGCTTTTGTAAAAGATCTTCCTGCGGAATGGCCCCACTATGTCACGGCGAAATGTGCCGTTGAAGGACTGGTGCATTGGGCCGCCGCTCACCATCCGAAGGTCCAGAGTCTGATTGTCAGGCCTCCCAAATTGCTTACGGATCAAACCAACACGACATTAGGCCGCCAGGGGGCCATGCGGGTTGAGCAAGTTGCCGCCTCGCTAGTCGGGCAGCTCTGTCACCCTGCGCGTTCAAACACCGTACAGATACTGGAATCGTTCTAGGTGAGTTCGAAGGCAGGCCACGGCGGGCCATGACTCCGTCGGTGGCATTTTATGCAGTGAACAGACCGGAAGACTGGGGCTAAAATCTGGGAGTAGACAATGGAGTTGCACGAACGACTCGAAGAGGTATTTCGGCAAGTGTTTGACAATGAACGTCTGACATTGGCTGATGACATGATGGCACCTGATATTGAAGGGTGGGATTCTGTGACCCACATCAATCTGATGTTTGGCATCGAGCAGGCGTTCGGGGTCCGGTTTAACGGCAATGAGCTGGCGGACATGAAGAATATCGGCGAACTCAAACAGTTCCTGCTTGGCAAAGGGAAACGGTAACCGATGGGATTTCAGGCCCGGCACTTACCCGTTCTATCGAGCGGCAGACCTGCACTCTCATGCGCCTCGGGGCGGGCGACGTGGTTGCCTTTTGCGGGTGGCGGTATGATGTTTTTCAGGAGGGTGGAGCGAACCTTCGCCGATCTGATTTAAATGGGTGA
>JBDTWG010000591.1:0-2009 GCA_040006855.1 Nitrospira sp. | reverse complement strand
GGCGTTGTTTTACATCACCTGGATTACCACCGACCTGACGGCGCCACCCTGAACGACGCCGGATAGAACAACCTCCTACGCGAATACCTCTCATCGCTTCCCAGATCTTCCCCCTGCTTGCTCCTCATGACGGCACCGGCACGGTTCAACGCGACGTTCTGCTTCCTGCAAAACTTTGAACTCTGCTTGGCAAGTCGTCGGTCTTCCTTAATACTACTTCAAGCCGAGCGGCAAACCTCACGTGGCGGCCGGCCACAGACAGGTGTGGTCATGCTCGCGCGAACCGATACCAAGCCGTCTTGACGTGCGCTTTCAAACGGAATCGTCCTGATTGGGACAAACCTGACGATCGATCGGAACACAGGCATGATGCAACGAAAAATTCCACTCACTCCCCTCATGATCGGATTGGCCACCACGCTGGCCGGACTCATGCTGCTGGAGGGCCTGTCACGAGTCATCCTGACCGTGCGCGCAGACCTTTCATGGCCCCAATTGGATTGGTATCAGTACGCCTCCGACGTCGGATGGGAGCGACGTCCTCACTTCAAAGGTCTTGTCGCCGGAGAACTGCGACGGCAGGATCCGGCTCGATACCAACGCGAGTTTGACGCAGAGGGATTTTTCTCAATCGACAGCGACCAGGTCCAGGGCACCGGTCATAAGAAAATTCTTGCGATCGGGGATTCCAATACATTCGGCTGGGGCGTGCCGAGCACAAGCGCCTTTTCAGAGGTGCTTGACGTACTACGCGCCGATGCGGACGTCATCAACCTAGGAGTGAGTGGGCACACGTCGTTCCAAGGATATGAGATGTTGGTGAAACACTTCGATCAGGTTCGGCCGGATGTCATCATCGCCTCCTACGGTTTCAACGACCGGCGCGTCGTGCCCTCGGAGAGCGCCATCGATAGCCGTCAGAAATTCGAACGAGACGCGCTGTCCCGCCGGTTCGATCTCCTCCGCGGAAGGATTTACCTATTTCGGATGATTCAGATCGTGATGTCGAAGGTGGGCTTGATCAAGAACGGCAGTGATCAGGACATGGTGGTCGACGCGAGACAGGCCAGGACACGTGTCTCGCCGGAGCAGTACCGTCAGAATTTGGGGCGCATCGCGCAATTCTGCAAGGAGCGTCATGTGCCGCTGGTTTTCATTGTGTTCCAGGATAATCCCGCGTACTCCGAACATCTGCGTGCCGGCATCGCCCATCAAAACAGTGGACGGTACGAAGAGGCCGAGGCGGAACTGCGGATCGCGCTCAACATGGATAACTGGTTTTCCGACCTCGCGAGGAAGCACCTTGCCGCCTTGCTGGCACAGCGTGGGGATTCGGCAGACGCGACGGCAATGGCTCGCTTCACCTTATCGGCCTGGACACTGGAGCAGGGGGGCAAATTACTTCACCTTGACGTGGAATACAACGACATCATGCGCTCGGTCGCCAGTGAATATGGTGCGGCGGTCGTGGAGGCCGGCCAGAGGCTCGTGCAGGATGCCAGTCTCTATTTGGATTTAGCCCACCCGGATGAGCGTGGACATCGGCTCATCGCCGGACTTTTGAATCGAGAACTCAACGCTCTACTGGACAGGCCTCATGCGACGGTTCAATCAGCTCCTGCTCTGCCTGGATCTTGATCTCATTTGAACGCAACAGCCAACCGGGTTTGCATATCATGCTCCCTGCCGGGCCAGCACACATCGAAACCGAAAGTGGCCGATCAGTACTGCTTGTTTGACCCATTTTTTCGAGTACCGGGAGGCAGCGGCCTCCGCTCCGGCAATCTCTGCCGAGATTTTTGAGTTGAAGATGACCGGAAGTCCCGGCAAACTGATCTCACGACGAAGAGATTTTGACCAACCCATGAAACAAAGGACCGGCTTACTTCCCATGCCCTTCATAAAACGGTGGTCCATTGTCGGCGTTCTTCTGGGACTCCTCCTTACGATTTCTCCCGCCGCGGCGCAGCAATCTCGCCCCACCGATGAGATCACCAAGTTAGCCGAAG
>JBDTWG010000590.1:0-2011 GCA_040006855.1 Nitrospira sp. | reverse complement strand
GCGCGATGAGTGTCGGGTGTTGGTGCCCCTGCTGCAGTTCTGTGCGCAGGATCTCGCGGAATCTCAGGCCTAGACATGACACAGAAGTTGGGTGCCTTGGCCGAGATCCGGGCTCCCATTGAGTTGGGAGGTGGTGGCTAAAAGGAGCGGGGCGCAAGCCCATGAGAAATTCCAACGGAAGTCGTTTCAATGCAGAAACGTGTTCTTACGTATGTGACGGCGCGTGAAGTATGCTTCTATTGGGTAACCAGCAAGTCGGACCTGGTTCACGGCCGCTGCCGTATTGCCCGCTCTCTTCGGAAATCCCATGCGAACAATCCCCAGGCCGGTTGGCTAATGTGTGACACGGTGTGTGGATCAAATGGGCCGCTCAACCGCATCATAGGGCGCAAAGATGTCCCGCCAGCATTGATCGGAAATCACCTGCCCTAGACCACTGATATAGATTGTCCACTTCATGAGGTTTGTCCTGCGATACGTGCAGATCGGTCAGTATGGCAACGCCTGCTGTCCCAGTGTTTCCTCAGGACCTCTGACCGTGAAAATACCTCGACCATCCAACAGGAGACGGACGTGACCGGTGCGGCTCAGGCGATCCACTTCACGAAAGACCTGATACCAGGTCAAGTCCGGTAGTAAGGATGCCAATTCCTCGATCCGACAGCCAGGTACCTGGGCCACCGCCTCGAGAATACGATCAGTGAGCGGAAACTCCTGATTCATGGTCTGCCTCGCGAAGGTGAGATTCTGAGTTCTACTCATAGACTGGACGAGAAATGCTGTCTGACCAATATTGCTCAGGGCGCTAGGAAAAGATGCTGGATCGTCTGCTGTAACCAGGCGCAGACTGATCAAAAGCTCTGAACAATAGGGGCGCTTCAACCATTACAGATGACTCTGTAATGTCTTCATTCCTTCTTCTGTAATCTGATAGGTGCTCACCGGCATCCCCTTTTCAACGGTGCTTTCTCGTTTGATCAGCTGGTTGAAGTTGAGACCGGCATGTCTCGCCCGTGTGCGTAATCCCATGATGTTTGCCGGAAGGGCATTGGTATCGAGGCCGAGTTGCACCGCAAGCGTTGAACTCGTTATTCCCCTCGGGTACACGTTGGTGAGCGCTTCGAGGAGGCGCCTCCCGTTTCCTTTGAACTCACTCTTGCCCCGCGAGGTGAACCAGTGAGGACGGCGTGTGTGTGGCGCCCCTAGTGACCGCTCATGACTCTGAAGGTTGAGCAGCGATTGCAATTCTTCTGATGTGTCGCATTCAATGTTGTGGCCCTTTATGATGATTCGGAAAGACATACAGCTATCCTTTCAGGGAGGTTCATGGGAGGGCGCGTCAACGGACTGATTCCTGGCGCTATCTCATGGACAGCGCCTTGTCGGGGCGACTGCGCACGTGCCTCAATACCTATCTACGACCGAGAGACCCGCTGAGCATCGGCCGTCCTCGATGCCTCGCTCTTTCTTCGACGGGAGTCTGATGGGGCTGCCGGCGGTTCACGAGGATCACAGGGTCATCGATCGATCCGCAGTTCACGCATCTGGTGCCGTGAATGTCCTTCTGTTTGAGATCGCCAACAAGATTCAGCCAGTTCTCCGTCATCAGAAACCCGCCGCAACGTGTACATGCCTTCATGATTTCTCCTGTTCCGTCCTAGGAAAGGCGGTGGACGCTAGCCGCATCGGCGTCTGGCCATATTTAATTGAGGAGGGTGTAGTCGCATCGCCGTGGCCCATCAAAATATGACTGCATCCTATCGCTCGGGATGGATGACGACTGGTCAAAAGTGCTCACCGGTGAGGAATTAAAACAGGGGCGTCGCCGGATTCATAGGCGGTCGAACTCCACCTTTAAGAGTGGATGATGATCGGTCGAGAGGGCGGCTAGTGTGTTGATCTGCTGTTTGGTTAGGCAGTGGCAGTCGGCATACGCATCGGCTGGACTCGTCGGTCGATAGGATGGTTCACTTCAAACCGAGCCAATCATCTTCAGGCTGGTTGCATTTTG
>JBDTWG010000589.1:0-2016 GCA_040006855.1 Nitrospira sp. | reverse complement strand
CGAGCTGCCCATGTATAGGATTCATTGTCGAAGATCATCCGATCTTTCGTCGCACGATCAAGCAACTTCTCAGAAAAGCGCTCGGTCAATTAGCGATTAGCGAGGCTGGCGACGCCCCGGAAGCTCTGCGTCTCGTTCGAAGCCAATTTCTGGATAGACGAATGCCGATTCGTTCGCTATGCCATGCGTCACAACCTGGCACAATGAGACTCTACAAATTTAGTATAACGGTGTTCCTCAAACGCCACTCGGCCTTACCAGTCCGAATGAATCAACACAGGTTCCGATGGACGGATACCAAATTTTCCAATGGTCATTCATTCTCGTTCCTGTCCTACATCCCGACCGCATTTCAAACTCCTACTCCGACGACAGTGCTTGCCGTTAGGATAGCCACCACGCATAGATCGTGATGGCCTAGATCGATATCGAGTGGGTAATTGTAGCGGCTCTAAAACAGTGGGATAAACCTTAGAGGTAGCGCAAGAAAGGTCGTCACGTCACGGCGGGCAGATTCCATTGCGGCCGAGAGACTGTTCCGTCGCACGATAGAACGCGGGACAGATTTTTCTGGCTGGCCAGGAAATGCGTGAAAAGAACGATGTGTTATTGAACGCGGGGGTTACGCGAAAGCGAGAACCAGTGCACAGGACTCGTCATGACAGACTGGTTTGAAACGCAAACGGATAGTCGCGACGAGCGGTCCCTAGTCAGTTTAGCTGGTGAGACCCCAGGTGCTCCAGAGCGCGACGGCGGCGACTGCCAACATCACCCAGGCTAATTCCCGGTCTCCGACTTTTTTTATCATTCGTACCATGGTCAGCTCCTCTCTTCTCTCGGTTGCTGCGTCTGACGGCAACTATCAATAGCAAGGCATGTGCCATTGCTAATGGGCCAAAACTCCAGTCTTTTCGGCTATACAGCTGTCAGAGTTGAGCGAATTCGCACAGGTCGCACTGTGCGAATTACTGGGAGATCGGATATTCCAAGGAGAATGCGGGGAGGCCTGAATCAGAGGAAATACAAAGATTGATGTTTCAATGATTGAATTATGGGAGAAGCTGAAAGGAGCGTCCTTCGAGAAGCGATTTCTTCGGAAACCCCAAAACCCTGGTGAGATAGACACAGAGTAGGACCCCCAGGCTTTCCAAGCTCAGAAGCTGCCATCGAGCACGTTGCATCCACGAATCATACGACATGGCCTCATGCGGCAGTTCGCGCTGAATCCGCATCTCGAAATCTCCGATAGCCTTTTCAACGGTCAAGAATAAGGCGCGACCGCTCCCGCCTCGCACGTACAAGCGCACTTGCTCCTGCTTGTCCATCCGGACAGTTGCCACCAGCGCCTGCTTGCTCTCAACGAACTCTCTGAGGCGCGCCGAAAGCACCCCTATTGCGGCTTGCAAACCTGGGGTGCTGGTAGTCAAATCCCTCAACTGCGCCATGCCGACCTCCAGCCGACTTTCGGCCTGGTTGATGGGTTCGAGAAAAGTTGGCTGTTCCGTGAGGAGATATCCACGAAAATTTGTTTCCACATCCATCACCAGGCGTTGCAGGCGCAAGACCTCCTCAAGAATTTTCGAACGATGGAGTTGCCGCTCATGCTGCATGCGCCAATGATCGAACAGGAACACATGCCCGAAGAAAGACAGGGCCAGGGCGGCTGTGACGACGAGGAGAAATCCGGTGAACCGACCGCGTATATCCATCGAGGCGCGTGATGCTTTCTAATCGACTCGAGAGTCTGACGGCAGAGCATCCCGGTGCTCCTTGCTTTTCGACTGAACCGCTTCGTTGGTGCGACGGGAATCCTGCGAGAGTCGTTCGTAAGAGCCGCGGCGCCCTGAAGGACGCCAACCGCTACAGGCGCATTCACATCGATAGCCCGCTGGGTCGCAGGATGAGCATACCGGTGATGGTTGGGAGAGAGCACTGAGCCCCTCCCAACCGTTCCCTGCCTTTTACAACCAGTTCACGCGCTCGGCCGGCCGAATGTAGATCGGCTCTTCGACCTGA
>JBDTWG010000588.1:0-2029 GCA_040006855.1 Nitrospira sp. | reverse complement strand
AAACCAATCATATGTAGAAGTTTCGTTTCAGACTTCCAGCAAATTCAGGTTCAGAAGTGGCTGTCACTCTAACATCTTGGTATTAGGATGCCTAGAGCGCTTAGCTACCAGTTCTTCCTGCTTTCGTCGGAAACCGGCAAGCAACCAATCTCTCTCAAGCGCCCCTTCAAGATGCTCGTGGACGGAGCCATATCATTCGGGAAGTGGAATAGACCACCGTGGAACGTGCAATACGGCTTGTACGAACTCGCGATAGCGTTACGCAGTTCCGGATTTAACTGTTTGACATTACGCCAGGAGAACACCCAAGCATAGGTAATCACCACATCATATTCGCGTCTGAGGAGCGGCTGTGTGAAGGGTCCCAGATCCACTTTCCCGAGGCGGTGCAGGTAAGACAGAAGGAAAGGTTCCGTCAATGGAGGATTGGGGTCAAGGAGAGCCAGACGCGGAAATGATGAGAACACGCGCGAGCCTGTCAGAACCTGGTTCAGTTTGCGGATTTCATCGTCTCCGGATTCGACCCATCCATTTTTGAGCGTTGGAACACTTTCCTCCACCCTCATTGCGATAGGAAAGAGAGAATGAATGAAAAGGAAGACAGCCAATGCCGGCCCCAGCGTCGTATGCCGTCCCGCCAGTTCCATCAGTCGCAACACTCCGAGCGCAGCAAAGGGGATGGAAGCGAAGAGCGTTTCCCAATAGTAGTTGATATTCGCACCTGCCTGAAAGGCCGTCACGGCGGCAACCATGAAGGATGCTGCAAGATAGAGAGCCAGGAGCGTTTCCTTTGCCAACGCGCGCCATTCCATACATGCCAGACCGACCAGGCTCAGAAGTATCACAAGTTCGCCGGCCACCTTATTCATGAGCTCCACGTTTCCGCCGACGTTTCTGACACCGGGAGACAGGGAGAACATTTGTGAAATCATCTCTGGCTCACGCAGAGAATAGAGAAGAAACGGGCCCACGGATGCGACCGCAAAGAAAGCGATAAATCGAGCGAGGTCTCGCCATCGTCTTTGAGCCAGCAGCCATGCAGCCCCTGCGGAGGCTGCAGCGACGAATGTGAACTTTACTAGAACTGCCAATCCTGCACACACCGCAGCAAGCGACACCGCCCAGCGAGAGTCGGATAACAGGAAGCGAATCGCAAGCAGACTGAGGGCGAGCCCCGGAAAGTCGCCACGCAGTTGAAAAATCCAGGGGGGTATAAGGCGGATTGAAAACGGAAGGAGAAGACCCAAGACCCAAACCAGGCCTGAACGAAAGAGAACACGGACAATGGACGTAACCACACAGATGCAGGCAAAGAATGCGGCAATTGCGACCAGCCGAGGCGCCACGAAGGGATTCTCCCAACTTGCCACGCGCCCTGGAAGCGAGTAAAGCAGATAAACGAGAGGGCTGTACTGCGCGGGCAAAAAGGGCGGCTCTGCCAGGTTTCGATAGATCCTGCCGGTTTTCTGGAACTGGAGCGCATCGTACAGGATGTAGCTGTCTCCGTAACCCGCTTCGTCGAGACGAAACAGCGACAATCCCGCGACGATGTATTCCGGAATACTAATCAGGCAGATAAGGATCAAAATGCTCGCAATCGCGGAACCGGCAATTCTCTTGAACAGTTGAGCCATAGGCTTCCATGCGGCGAGCGGTAGAGTCTTGTATTCGTGGGACATCCTTGACAACACCTAATAGCGCGACTTACTCCGGGCCAAGTTTATCAAGCTCGTATGCTCCTGAATCGCAGGCAGGTGAAGTAATCTAATTTTGTTGCTCAAAAAGAGAACTGCCAGACTCTAGCCAATTGGAGGATTGCCGTCCAGGCCATGGACAAAAATGATTCTCCACACGGTAGGGTGGCCTGGGGAAGACCAGGGAATCAAAACCGTATGATAAGGCGGTGACTCAGTATTCTTGGAAGGTGCGATTCAAGTTCCACGCACCGACCTCATCGGCCGCGAATGAGATGGTTCGTCGGTCCCCAAGTCATCATGGCAAATTCGAGATGCGACCGATGATTTGATCT
>JBDTWG010000587.1:0-2037 GCA_040006855.1 Nitrospira sp. | reverse complement strand
AGTAGTCCGGACCGAGATAGGCGCCATGACCCCAGATGCTGCCATTGGCCATCAGCCCATACTTCAGGAATACCGCCTGGCCGTCGCGGATGTCGTCGCCGCTGAATACGGTGGTCCCTTGCGCATCGACTATCCGTTCGGGAATCGGCGGGGCATTGCGATAGGCGAGCATGGTGATCGTGATCAGCCCGGAGAAGCCCAGCACCATCACGATAATTACGGCGCGTATCCACCATGGCGACAGCGGGCCCTCATCTTCAATCGCGGGTTGCGCGGCGACACTCATTGATTCATTCCTTTGGTGACCGTTTCGCGAGTGATCTGCCCATGGGCGGCAGTCGATTTCACCGATTGTTTCAGGATTGAGTCACCGCCGCCACAGGATGAATGAGGCTTCCAACGGGACCGCCACACCGGCCTGATGCGGAATGATTCGTGCCGTATAATCCGTCATCGGACGGCCTGCAGACACCGAGCCGCGATAGCAATGCCCACTGATCGAACTCTCCAGTCGCCGGACGTAACTCATCTTCTGCCGGAAGGGGCCGTCCCCATTGGCCGCCTCGGCATACAGCTCCACACACACTGCGTCCGGGTCGAGACCGGCGAGAGACACCTGAACCTCAAAGACGTGCCGTGTCTCGTCCGACTCAACCGTCATGTCGCCAAAACCTACCCTGACCCATTGCTGTCGTAGTGTCTGTTCCCAATTGACCATCTTTTTCCCCACTACACCGTTATCGGCGGCGCGCGCACGATATACGGCCGCAGCCTTGAGATAGTGTTGCTCGGTATACTCCCGTACCGCCCGGTTGGTGGAAAAACGTGGGGTCAACCGCGCCATGCTCTCCCGCATCCGCGCGACCCAGGCCGTAGGGATGCCGTCCTCGTCGCGGCGATAAAACTCGGGAATGACCTCATGTTCGAGCAGGTCGTAGAGCGCCTCGGCTTCGACCGCGTCCCAGGCCGGATCGTCGTCATGCTCTTGGCCGTCGCCCAAGGCCCAGCCCACATCGGGTGTGTACGCCTCCGCCCACCAGCCGTCCAATTCCGACAAATTGAGGCCGCCATTGACGAGCACCTTCATGCCGCTCGTGCCACAGGCTTCCCACGGTCGCCTGGGCGTGTTGAGCCAGACATCCACTCCCTGCACCAGGTGCTCCGTCAACTGCATGTCGTAGTCGCTGAGGAAGATCACATGGGAGCGTGCCTCGGACCGCCGAATGAACTGCGTCCACTTCTGAATCAGAGCCTGCCCCGCTAGGTCCGCTGGATGGGCTTTGCCCGCCATGATCAGTTGTACGGGGCGCTGCGGATTGGTCAAGAGACGCAGCAGCCGCTGCGGGTCATGCAGCAACATGTCCGGCCGCTTGTACGTCGCGAAGCGGCGCGCAAATCCCAGCGTCAATACGTGAGGATCGAAGAGATGCATCGCCTCTTCCACCGCCTGGGGCGAAGCGCCGGAGGTGGCCAGCTGCCGAGACAACCGTTCGCGAGCGTATGCAACAAGAGACGTGCTGGCGGCGGTTCGAAATTGCCAGAGTTTGGCGTTGGAGATGCAGCGGAGGTCCCGCTCCAGGGGCTCTGTCGTTCCCAGCCAGCGGGCCTTTCCACAGGTTTCCGTCCACAGAGCGTCGGCCTCCGCTGAATCCCAGGTCGGCATGTGCACCCCGTTGGTCACATGACCGACAGGCACGTCGGTCGTCGGCCAGCGTGGAAAGAGTGGCTGAAAGAGACGACGGCTCACCTCCCCGTGCAAGCGACTCACGCCATTGACCGCGCCGCTCCCACGGATCGCGAGATACGCCATGTTGAATCGTTCCGATGAATCGTTCGGATTCTCGCGGCCCAGAGCCAGCACATCCTGGAGAGTGATGCCCAGTTTCTGTTCGGCATATCCACCAAGGTAATGCTCGATGAGATCCGGAGCAAAACGGTCAAATCCGGCGGCCACCGCCGTGTGGGTGGTGAAGAGGTTCCCCGCTCGGGTGACGGTTAGGGCGACCTCGAAGGGCTGACCTGTCGCGTCCATGAAAC
>JBDTWG010000586.1:0-2046 GCA_040006855.1 Nitrospira sp. | reverse complement strand
CTTACAATGCGGCGTCTTTTCAGGGGACTACGTTCGTGCTGCTTGGATGAAGGCCCCTGAACCGGACAAAATGTCTCTCACCGGACAATCCATCCATACTTTTTCGGTATGAAGAAACCAGCCAAGACCGAGTTTCTCGGCGCGCAAGCTTCTCCAGTGAAAGGAGTACTGCGTGCCACGGTAATCAGGATGAGATGGTAATGCCCTCGGCATTGCTTTTGCTCAGGTAAGGCACGCGCATGCACACTCAACCTCTGAATCGAAAGTCGTACGAATGACCGGCAAGGGCGGGAGTGGGCGAAGTGTTTCTTTGGTGCGCGCGGCTAATCAGCGGAGTTTAGCAGTCGGTAGTACTGGTGGGGTAGTACTGTTTGACCCGGCAAGTCGCGTCAGCCTACCGCGGTCTTGCTGGCGGAGGAGCCGGAACCGCTGAGCTATAACGAAGGCGTCTGGTATCACGATCATGAATGTGAGTGTCCGCAGGGGTTCCACATGGTGACCGATGACGAGTGATTGTCTTACACCGCTGGGATGGACCTACAATCCGTCGAGTTGGAGTGAGCGGTGGTGGCTGATCGCCGTAGCGGTGCTCGGGTTCATCATTTCCTTATATCTGCCGCTGTACCAATTGGGCCTGTTCACCACGGTTTGGGAGCCCATTTTTGGGTCCGGAAGTGAAGTCGTCCTGCACTCGTCGTTGTCTCGCATGTTTCCGGTGCCGGACGCGGCGCTTGGCGCATTCGCGTATGCATTGGATGCAGTCGCGGGGGCTGTCGGTGGCACTGCTCGATGGCGAACGATGCCTTGGATAGTGATTGTATTCGGCTTAGCGGTCGGGCCTTTGGGCCTGGTGAGTGTGCTGTTGGTCATGGCTCAACCGTTGCTTTTGGACGCCTGGTGCACCCTTTGTCTCGTGTCCGCTGTGCTATCCATCGTCATGATTGGCCCGGCGATGGATGAAGTGCTGGCGAGTCTGCAATTTTTGAAACGAGTGAACAACGGCAATCTGCCCGTCTGGAAAGCTTTCTGGAAGGGCGACGCCGGCTTAACATTGCGCCGCTTATGAAGTAAGAAGACATCATTGGAGCGCGGACCATGTGGCCGCAGGGCATCACCATACTCATCGGCCTCTGGCTCTTGGCCTCTCCGGATGTTCTAGGGTACAGCGGACCCGCTCGTGCCAACAATCAAATCGTCGGTGTCTGGATGGCGACGTTCGGTTTGATCGCGATGTCAGAATGCATGCGGGCCATGCGGTGGGTCAATCTGGTTCTGGGCATCTGGCTCATCGGCGCGCCGTTCTGGCTGCACTATCCCGACGAACGTGCATTCGGCAGTATCGCTTTGGGTGTCGCTTCGGTATTGCTGGCCCTCGTGCGAAGCCCACTTTCCGAACGATTCGGGGGAGGGTGGTCGGCACTCTGGAATGGAAGCTCAACCATGTAGAACGGCGACCGCTAGGTGGAAGGTGTCACGCATGTTGAAGCCTGCTCCCGTGAGAGAACCAGGGCCGACGAAGCCGCCGCGGCGGGAACCACCGGATGATCCGCCGCCCGAGGAAGAGCCGCCGGCCGATGAGCCCTTGCGGAAGGATCCCGATGACGGGAACCCGCCGATGAAATTGGAGGTGCCGCCATGATGACGTTGTTGGCTGCGACCGTCTTGCTGAGCGTGATCATCACGGCGTTGTACGCGTTCGGAATATTTAGCACGCCTTATACGCACGCGTTTGATTCGGGATTTATTTTCTGCTGATCGTAGGTCTCGGGGCGGTAGTGCTCGCAATGGGTCAACATCCATTCGATGGGTATGACCCTACGCCGAGCACGCCCTGAGATTCGGTGAACGTCATGTGGAGACTTGATGTGATGAAACGACATGATCGTCGACCTCTCGTCGTCGTCGTCACCGGCGCGTCTGCCGGTGTGGGACGGGCGACGGTGCGTGAGTTTGCCCGGTATGGAGCTCATATAGGCTTAATCGCTCGCAGTAGGGATGGGCTTGAGGCGGCGCGTCGAGAGGTTGAAGCGGCGGGCGGCCGCGCCC
>JBDTWG010000585.1:0-2060 GCA_040006855.1 Nitrospira sp. | reverse complement strand
CCGGCCCCGTGCAGGAAGATCTGACTCCCTTCCGTTCACCCGTCCTTGAACTACGGGAGATCTCTTGCGCGTACGAGCCGACCCGGCCGGCCGTCGAACACATCACCCTCACGGTTCACCAGGGGGAGATCCTATGCCTTTTAGGCCCCTCCGGATGCGGCAAAACCACTATCCTGCGCGCAATCGCGGGCTTTGAACGGGTCATTGCCGGCAGCATCGCCCTCTCGGGCCAGCTCGTTTCTTCGAGGGACACAATGGTCCCGACCGAACAGCGGCACATCGGCATGGTGTTTCAAGAATACGCGCTGTTCCCCCACCTGCGTGTCGAGAAAAATATCGCCTTTGGCCTCGTTCATCTTTCACGACCTCAACAGAAGGCTGTCGTCGATGATCTCCTCACGCTGACCGGATTACGCGGCCTCGAACACCGGTATCCGCACGAGCTGTCCGGTGGCCAACAGCAACGCGTCGCATTGGCGCGCGCGCTGGCCCTGCGTCCAGTATTGCTGCTGCTGGACGAACCGTTCAGCAATCTCGACCCCGATATGGCCAGCCGTATGCGACAAGACCTCCACGCACTGCTGCGACAAACTAAAACGACGGCGATTCTGGTCACCCATGACCATGACGAAGCATTCGCGATGGCGGATCGGGTGGCAGTTTTGCACCGTGGTCGGCTAGAACAGTTCGACACACCCGAGGCGATTTATCACCTACCGACCACTCCGTTCGTCGCCGACTTCGTCGGGCAGGCGGATTTCATTTCGGGTATTGTCACGAACGACCTGGTCACCACCGAGATCGGTGAATTCCCCAATAACAAGAAATTCTCCACAGGCACCAAGGTGGTCGTCATGATTCGCCCGGATGATATTCATATCGTGCCGACCAAGGGGGCCAACGCCCACATCCTGGGAAGGCAATTCAAAGGGTCTGAGAATCTGTACACCATCCAACTCCGATCAGGACAAATCGTCCACAGCAGCGAATCGTCTTTGAGCGTGTATGAAGTGGGAACGGCGATTGCTCTGCGAGTGGTGGCCACACATACCGTACTGTTCCCACAGCCACCCGGCTCACGTGCGGATCCCTAGTCGGCTGCATGAATTTTCTGGTCCCATGACTATTGAGCGTAAGCCCAAGCAGGCGTAGCTATCACGACAGAGTTTCCCGCCCATCCAGGCCAACATTGAGCGGTGGAGGATCCACGAATGGACGTGCTGAAAAATGCAGTTGAATATGGAATCATCGGTCTGCTGATCGCCTTGAGCGTGTGGTCAGTGGCAGTTGCCGTCGAGCGATGGCTGTACTATCGACGCGTGGATCTGTCCCAATTTTCTGACGCGCAGACCTTTGAAATGGCGCTGACGAAACGGCTCGTCATCATCGGTACGGTTGCCGCCAATGCTCCCTATATTGGATTATTGGGCACCGTCCTGGGAATTATGATGACGTTCCACACCATGGGCACATCCGGCACAATGGCCGTCAATACCATCATGATCGGCTTGAGCCTCGCGTTGAAAGCGACTGCCGTCGGCCTGCTCGTCGCCATTCCCTGCGTCGTGATGAACAATGTCTTGCGCCGCCGCGTAGCGGAACTTCTGACCATGTACAGGACCCAACATGGAACGTGAGGTCAATCAGATCAATGTGATCCCGCTGGTAGACGTCATGCTGGTGTTGCTCGTCATTGTGCTGACGACCGCAACCTTCATTAGTACCGGTCAGATCCCGGTAAACCTCGCGAAAGCGAAGGAGGCAGGGGATCGCAAGGATGTGCCCGTGGTGGTCACGCTGACAGCAAATGGCGAACTCTTTTTGAACGATCGGCCGATTCCGGCGGATGGACTCAAGACCGTGCTCCTGGCGCACCCGCGCGAGTCCCTCGTCGTCGTCCGAGCCGACAAAGTCACTGTATTGGAGCGATTTGTTGCGGTGGTGGATGAGATACGGGGATTGGGATTTCAGTCCGTGAGTCTGGAGGTAGTTCGGTTGTGACTGCCCGTCATGCCGGGATACCCGGCGAATGGTTCCCCCTCCGTGCCAGCGGGTGGATC
>JBDTWG010000584.1:0-2062 GCA_040006855.1 Nitrospira sp. | reverse complement strand
TATGCGCCACGTTTTCCGTTCGAAATGTGGATCCTCCCCAAACGACATGCGGGCTACTTCGAAGAAAGCCAGCGCTCCCAGTTCGAGTTCCTGGCGCCGATACTCGGGGAGGCTTTGCGGCGGATGAATGCGGTGCTGGCTCGCCCGGCATACAACCTTATGTTGCACAGCTCGCCGCTGCATGAAAAAACCGGAGATTTTTATCACTGGCATATCGAAATCATCCCCAAGCTCACCCAAGTCGCCGGCTTTGAATGGGGCACCGGTTTCTATATCAATCCAGTCTCACCCGAAGAAGCTGCCAAATCCTTGCGGGACGCCGTCCTGTAAAGAGGCTGGCGGAACACACCAGAGATTTCCCGCGCCTGAGTCCTCGCGTGACCTCCCTGGATCTACGCCCGATTTCCGCTGATGCAGCGCCGCATGAGACAAGCCGGTTTGTCACTGATCAGCCTCTGTATCGGTCTCGTGCTGACCTTGTTCGGCCTGGAATTGCTGTTGAGATTCCTGCCGGTCAACGAAGGGGCACGTCCGCAGGCCGTCGATCACGATCATCCGGTTCGCTATCTGGAGCCCCAGAGAACCTTTGTTTGGTCGAGTGGTTGGAACTTTCCTATCATCAACCACGTTCGTACGAACAATTATGGCTTCGTCAACGACCAGGCCTACGAACCGGCCTCCACCTCCCCGCTGCTGGCACTCATCGGGGACAGTTATGTTGAAGCGTTGATGATCCCGTTTGCCGAGAGCGTGGCAGGACGATTGGCCAAGGCGGTGGCCCCCACTGAGCGAGTCTATTCCTTTGGAACCTCCAGCTCGGCACTGAGCAGCTATCTTGCCTATGCCCGTTATGCCTCCCAGGTATTTCATCCCCAAGCGATGGCGTTCATGATCATCGGAAACGATTTCGATGAGAGCTTGCTCAAGTATAAGAACGAACCGGGACACCACTATTTCGCCGAAGATGCCATGGGCAACCTTGAACTCATACGACTCGATTATCGCCCCAGTCTCTGGCGCACCATCGCGAGGACATCCGCCCTTGTCCGTTATCTCACGCTCAACACCGATCTGTTGAACTTTGTTCTCAAGTGGCAACACCTGCCGTTCGGGCGACCCTCAAATGACGCCGGTTTTGTAGGGAATACGAGTGCGAGCGTGAGCCCGCTTCGTATGATGGACTCGAAACGTGCGGTCGATGCATTCCTCGCATCAGTGTCAGAGATGTCGGGCTTGCAGCCTGACCGCATGTTGTTCGTGGTGGACGGGATGCGACCGCAACTGTACGAGCCATCCACGCTTCCCCTCGCCACAGGGTCCTATTTCGGTCAGATGCGCCGATATTTCATGGATCAGGCGAGAGAGAAAGGGTTCGAGGTCATCGACTTGCAAACTCGTTTCTCCGAGCATTACCAGCAACACCGGCAACGGGTGGATTTTTCGACTGATAGCCACTGGAACTCGCTGGGCCATGAAATTTGTTCCGAGGCCATTATTCACTCAGCTTGGTATGCAACGTTTCGCACACTCGCCGATGTCGAGCCGTCCACATCAACACCTGCTCCTCTCGCCGTTCATCCTTTCTGAACAGTCCCCGTTCAGTTGTGAGCGTATTTCTTCGCTTCACGTTTGCAATCCCGCACGAGTCAGCCGTATCATCGCGGCATGCTCGTCCAGTTGAGCCATCCCCAACGCCAAGTGGAAATCAAAGGCCCCAAGCGCACCAAAGACGTGCTGCGCGAACTCAATCTCGTAATCGAGGCGCATCTGGTGATCCGCGGTGACGACCTTGTTACGGAAGATGAAATGCTCGCCGATGCCGACCAGATCGAAATCCGGCCGGTCATTTCCGGCGGCTGATCGCCGCAGGAATCTCCTCAACCTCTCACGCGGTACGGATATTCATGAATTGCGGGAAGTGTAAGACGAAAGCCGTGATCAGCCTTCCGCGGCACAATGCCGCCTTCTGCAAAGACTGCTTCACGACCTTTGTCCACGAACAGGTCGCGCGCGCCATCAAGTCGTTCAAAATGTTCAAACCCGATGATCGCATCCTCGTCGC
>JBDTWG010000583.1:0-2062 GCA_040006855.1 Nitrospira sp. | reverse complement strand
GACCAATTCACGCTGGACTACAACAAGTGTCAAGCCGATACCATGCGCGATCCCAAACTCCAACAGGGCATTCAACTCCTCACCATTCAAGCGACGGAACGCTGTGTCCAAAAAATGGGCTGGCGGTTGGTGGAGAAGGAGTAAGGAGGGAAAGCAGTTACAAGAAGCGCAAACGAGTCATGAATTCATGCGGGACTGGTCCGGTATGTTCCACTCGCAGGGTCGTAATCGGCTCCTTGGAACCATACCGTTTCGAGGCCCATCCGCCCACCGGCCGCACGCTCCCCTCACAGAGCAGAGTCGTGCCTCCTTCAATGGTGAGCAGGAGGGGCCGGTCAAATCCTTCCAGGCGATAACCTCCCTCCACGGGAATCGGTCGGCAGCCCAAATGCCAATTCAACTCCAGGTGATGGACACCGGTGCCCGTGAGCCAATCCCAGATCATCCAGGTGCCGGGTGGTTCATACGACACGCCGCGTAAATGAGTCACGCCCAATCGGTCCTTGTAGCCATAATGTCTGGCAATGACCGTGATTTTTCCTTCAGGCGTCTCATCTTTGTAGACCAGATGGGTATCGAACGGCAGGGACCAGGCCATGGGGCCATCCTGCACGGCTTGATCCAATCCATCGATCGTCACCGTGTTGTGCGCGCGAGTTCCCCGAAAATAACTCCGCCACTGCGCATTGCCGGTATACGTATAGGTGCCTGGGTCGATCAGCACATCCCGTGATCCCACCTGAAGCAAGACAGACAACGCATCGGCATGGCCGTGCGTATAATGTGGGGCCATGCCCAACGCCCCATGGTCGAAAATCGCCTGCTCTGAATCACGCCCACGAATTATCGAATAGCCGGAGAGATGAAAGGTCGTCAGCCCCGGCGACCGCGGCTTAGCGGGAGTCGGAAAACGTAGACAGGACGACAAGGCGGTTTCATGGGCACCGTCCCCGATCGGAGGGAGTCTGCCATCGGCACTGTTGCGGAACTCCTCCAGAAACTCGCGGCTGCGGTCGAACACCTGACGAATCTTCTCTGGAACAGGCTGATGCCGATGATCGAGCAGCGCGAGCACCAGCCCATAGAGGTCGGTACTGAACTGAAGGTATCCCAACCCCTGTTCCTGGCTGCCGCCGTCATGGCTGATATGCCGGGGTGTGTCCTCCTCCAGCAAGTAATGCCCGAAGGCCAGCCACCGTTCTGCCTGCTCCATTTCAGAGAAGAGACTGCCGGCATAGATTAAGGCCGTTGCGGCCGCCAGCGTGTCATGCGGCGTAGTGAGGCGGAGTGACAAACGTTTCCGGATCAATTCCGCATGGCCGGATATCAAGGTGAGGACCGCCGGCCACAGTCGCTCAGGCGCCGGTAACCAGGGGCGGATCAAATCCATGGCATAACAGACGGCCAGAAGGCGCAGTGCGCATTCCGTCGGAGAAATGTAATGGATGCCGGTCAAAAATGGATTGGCGTCGACCCAGGAGAGGAGCTGCGCTTCACAGACTGCAGCCGCGCGCTCGCGCAGGGCCGGCTCGGCCTGCTGCGCCAAGAGGGCAAGCAGCACCAGGTGCTGAAGGCGCGAGGGCTCCCAGGTCATCCGGATATCTCCGGAGGGATTGCTCGCCCGTATCGGAATGTCGGCGAAGAACCGGCGCGGCCATGCATCGCCCGTATCCGGCGACCGATGCCAGCAGGATCCGTCCTGACTCCATTGCCAGGGATAACCGAACACGGTCAGGGATCCCTTCAGCAAGGCTTCCAGTTGTCCGTCGTCAGGAGGAAGCTGCCAGGCCAACGCAGGCAGCAGCGGAGACCGACTCGTGCAGAAGGCATAACGCGACAGATCCTGCGCCGTAAACTGGCGGTCGAGTGAGCCTCGCCTGAATCGCTGTTGCAGATGGAGCAGGGAAAACAGACCGCGTTCTCTCACCTGGCGCCACCACTCCACGCGACTGGGCGCGACAAGAGCTTTCACAGACGAGGCGAGGCGTTGCGGAAGGGCGTTGAGATTGAAAGACAGCGTTACGCGCATTGAAATGCCACAAAGTAATCGTCTGAATGAAAA
>JBDTWG010000582.1:0-2064 GCA_040006855.1 Nitrospira sp. | reverse complement strand
GACCAGATTGCCTGGGTGGCCGTGCAGGTCGGTGCCAGCGATGCGATGAAGGCATGGCGGCCTGAGTTGTTCGGCCAGACCTTGGCCAGTCTGAGTAGGCGGACAAAGGTCGGTTATGTCTTTATCGGCACCGAAGAAGAGCGGAAAGTGAGTCTCCTCGCCCAGCGTACCTATCGCCAAGCAGGCGGAACCGGTCCCCTGTGCGAAGCGATCGGCCGGACCACACTGCCTCAGTTGGCCGCCTTGTTGGGACAATGCCGGCTCTTGCTGACCAACGACACCGGCCCCATGCACCTGGCCGTGGGAGTAGGGATTCCGGTCGTCGATCTCTCGGTCGGCCATGTGGACTTTCGCGAGACCGGCCCGTATGGGCCGGGCCATTGGATCGTGCAACCGGACATGCCCTGTGCGCCATGCGGATTCGACCAGGTCTGTTTTCATCACGCGTGCAATGACCGGCTGGTGCCGGACCAGATCGCGGCTCTCTGTACACATGTACTGACTGGAATCGCATTTCCTCAGGCAACCACCGGTATCAAAATCTATGGTTCTCGGATTGATGAAGATGGGCTGGGAAGCGTCCAACTTTTAGCGGGACGTGAAGACCCCACGATCGACTGGTACGGTCGCTTTTGGCGACGGTTTTGGTTTGAGCAATTTACAGGCGTTTCCAGTCAGATTCAGCCGTACGAGGAGGGACCGCAGGACTATGATGAGGCGTCGCTGTTTTTCGAGCGCCTCACACCTCTCGCGGTCACTCTTGTGTCCTATGCGAAAGACATGGTCCGGTTAACCAAACAACATCCGTTGCCTGTCACCGCATTGCAGCAAGTACAATTCCGTGAGCACGCGGACCGTCAACAGGCCGTAGCCCTCAGTCTGCAAAGTCCGGCGACCGCATCCCTCGCCGTGGCACTCTTGCGGGACACGCACAATGACGACGGAAACGAGCTCACGGCCATGGTGCAAGCTCGGCTCGCAACCTATCAACGATGGCAAGCGAGACTTAACCAGGTCATCACGTATTTTCATTCGTATCGAAAAGGCCGGGTGAGGTTACGCGCCATCCCCATGGCACGATCTGCCTAGCAGCACAATGCGACCGGGTTTGGATAACTTCTGGAGGAGTGTTGTCATGCACATTACCCTTGATGAAGAAGAATGGCAGGTACCCGATGAGAGTTTGCTGATGGAAATCCTGGCAACGATCAGTGATAGGGCACAGGCGCAGCATCGCATCGTGACGTCGTTAACCATCGGCGGGAAGGCGATCAGCGATCGCGATCTTGCACCGGTTTTTCTGAATCAATCCGGCAAGGATCTGGGTGCGGTCAAAGCCGTTTCTAAATCTCTTCACTCCATCATTACAGAAGCGAAACATGCCATCGATCGCTTTGCCACCCAGCTGCGCACGGATGGCCAAAGTCTGGTCACTCCTTTGCGTTCGGGAGCCGGTCAGGTCGGGTCGATCGACACCTGGCTTGGACGCCTGGCGGACTACACGGAGATGTTAGAAGCCGGGCACACCCAAGGCGTCGCGGGCCTGTCAGCTGCCACGCTCCTCCCCTGGATTCAGGAACTGTTGGGGGCGCGCTCCAGCGCCGACCCTGTTCGTATCGCCGATGTGTTGGAATACGAATTATTGCCGCGCCTGACTGAACCCACTTTGGCCGCTTGATGTTCATTGTGCTCCAATACAGCACACAGACAGGTAATGGCTCTCATTACAGTCATTTCATGTGGCTCTTGAAACACTTAAGTCTTCCTGATGGGGTGCCGATAAGAGGCACAGCAATACGGTAATAGGATGAGCGGGGATGTGCGCACATCTTCATCAGGCCTCGTTACCACCTCGTTGGCACGGACGCTGGCGACTGTTTGAGAGTAGTGCAGAGTTTTCAGGAGGAAGTACGTCATGGCATTAGTTGTTAATACCAACATCCCGTCCCTGGCCGCGCAGCGAAACCTGTCCGTCAACCAAGCCTCCTTGGCGAAATCGGTTGAACACTTGTCGTCCGGCTTGCGCATTACGCGCGCCTCCGACGACGCGGCGGGATTGGGCGT
>JBDTWG010000581.1:0-2083 GCA_040006855.1 Nitrospira sp. | reverse complement strand
TCGGAGCCACCTACAAGTACAATCCCTCGAACGTCTTTCACGTGTTTTACGGCAGGATGTTCACTCCGCCGAATCTGGAGGCGATTTCCTTCGCGAAGTTGAACACCGCCGGCACGAGGGCGCAGCCGGAGGATACGACCAACAACACGGTCCGGGCGGAACGGGCGCACTATTTCGAGGTCGGCAGCTACCACGCGCTGAACCGCTACGCCACGTTGCAGTTTACCGGCTGGTACAAGCTCAGCAACTTCCTCTCCGATGCCGGACAGTTCGGCACCACGCCGTTGCTCAACTATTTCGCGTTCGAACGCGGCTGGCAGCGAGGTATCGACGGCGCGTTGAAACTACAGCTGAGTGATAACCTCACGGCGCGCGGCAATGTAGCCTGGGGGCAATGTAAGGGGTATGGGTTGCAGTCCGGTCATTTTCTCTTGGAGGCGAAGGAGATTTCGGACATCAATTCACGGGGCGGCGTGTTCTGCGATCACATGCAGACCCTGACGAGTTCGGCGATCGTGACCTATCGATTCCTGGAACGGACGACGGTGACCGGACAGATGCTCTTTGCATCGGGGCTGCGCTCGGCGGAAAACGAAGAGGCCAAGACCAACTCCAGTCATAGTCCATCGTATACGATTTACAATTTCTCAGTTGCGCATGTGTTCCCGTTGCCGTGGGAAGGACAGAAATTCCTGCTCGGGTTCGACATCATCAATCTGTTGGATCAAAAATATTTCATCAATCAGGGTGAGGGCAGCATCGGGTTGGGCGTGGCCCATGCGGGGATGCCTCGGTCCTTCTTCCTTCGCGGCCAGTGGTTTTTCTAGTATGATGCTGAAACGGGCCACCAGCAGCGTTCTCAGTCGCCCGTCTCCCTGCGACGTACCGCAAGGGTACGCCTCAGTCGCCGGGCTCCCTGCGGCCTTGCTGGATGGCCCGTTTGAGCATCATCACCTTGCAATTAGTTGGAAGACGATATGACGAACATCATCGATGCAATACGACATCTGACAGTGCCTATGGTAGCGAGCGGTGTGTTGTGCCTGTCACCGGCTGCGGCGTTGGCCGTGACCGGCGATGAGGCCACGCATGAAGCGGACCATGCGTTGGATGCGGATATCATCGAATTGCCGGAAGTCCATGTCCATGGTCTGCCGCTGAACAAGGATCAGCAGCTAGGGCCGGTGCCGAAGTCGACCCCCTGGCCGGCCGTTCCCTCATCGCTGGACGGCAAGCCCCTCGACGATTGGATGAAGGCGCGCTTGCTTGTTTCGAGGGACGCGAAGGTGACGGTCGTGGTGTTGGAGCCGGCCAAACATCGGGAGCTCACGGTCGCCGGCATGATCGCTTTGAACAAGTGGACCTTCGCTCCTCAGCTTCACGGTGATGATCCGGTCGATGGAGAGCTCACCGTGCGTATTCACTTCCGCTCTCAATAAATGCTCGGCGGCTGCCGTGCATCAGCAGCGTCTGTGAGCATTCGGCGGCCTCGCGGACTGGAATCTATTCGGTGAGCACCATCGCGGGGCAGGAGTTAAGAGTTACAGCGGCCGGGGCTTGGAAGGTGCACGCAGCAGTTTGGTATACAAGTCAGTGTATCGGGAGGCTTGCCGTTGCAGAGAGAAACGCTGCACGGCGGTTTGACGACAATGCGCACTAAGCCTCGACTGTCGTTCCGGATTTTTCAGTAGTTCCAGTATTGCGGCGCCGAAGGCTGCCGTGTCGGAAGGCGGAACCAGAAGTCCTGTTTTCCCATGCTGAATCATGTCGGGAATTCCGCCTACATCGAAGCCGATCACCGGCGTTCCACAGGCCATCGATTCAAGGACCGTGTTGGGGAGGTTGTCTTGCAAGGACGGAATGACCACGACGTCGGCTGCGCTGTAGATATTGGAAAGCAGTCGATCGCTATTGATGTGTCCTAGGTTGAGATAGGGGATCTGCAGCTCGAGAGCTGGACTATTGTGCCCGACTCCGACGAGGCAGAGCGTTGGGATTCGAGCCTTAATTTGCTTGAGGGCTTCCACAAGTTTGTCGAACCCCTTCCGAACGAGCGGCAGGCCATCCGCAACAAACAAGACGA
>JBDTWG010000580.1:0-2112 GCA_040006855.1 Nitrospira sp. | reverse complement strand
GTGCGATCACGTGGCCGTCCATGCGCAAGCGAAATTCATAGCGACCCGGGGCTGGAAACACGAGGGCGGGAATATTGATGCCAAAATCGGTAATCTATAAGCGGTCGCCAATGACAATGTGGGGAAGTGCGGCGCGGCAGACGAGTTGGTCGGTGGTGACGTACACGAGGTCGATGTCGAAATGGTAGGTTCCCTCGGCGTCGGTCATGCAAAAGTACAGGCCCAGTTGCTGATGCTGAAAGGGGAACGACAAGGCCTGGAGGTGGGCGAAAATGCCGATCAGGGATTTTTTCTTGGTAAGGCTGTCTTCAATGACGCAGTCGCAGACTAAGAAGGCTTGCACACTCGGCGTGGAGATGTGGTTCATGCCATCTGATTCTCGTCAGCCGAGCACCGCAGTCCCGCCGCGCGCCTCGAATACATCACCGAAGAGTGTGTGGGTAGACCCGACCCGGCAGAAGTGAGGAGTGATTTCGATGAGTTGGCCGCGGTGTGAGTAGAATTTTCCCGTAGCCACCTGAATTTTTTCCCCCGGCGCCACAGCGGCTTCCAGGACCGTCTCGCCGGTTTCCTGATCCGTCACCTTCAGCCAAGGCAGATTGGGGAACAGAGTCGGCGGGGATTCGCTCGTGCTGAGGGCGAAGCGAGTGCCGTCGTTGAATGCCCAGCGATTGCGACGGAGGTGCGCCACATGATTGCCGCTGCCGTCGTACAAATCGATGGTGAGCAGGATGCGATCGTGCTCGGGACTGAGCTCGAGGACGAGCTGCTCCTTGCCTTGAACGCGGAGGACACCGTTCGTGTTACGGAAAATGTTGCTGCCGAGGCGGATTTCCAGGCTGTGCTTGATCCGATCCGATTCGGTTTGGTGGGGGAGACTTGATGTCTCGGGTTTTCGTAGTTCCATGCGTGCCGAACTAGGGCGACCTGAGGATCCGTTGAAAGACGCACTCGACCATACTGTTCCGCACGAATAAGTGATGAGAAAGGTAGGCTGTTACAGGGGCGCTGTCAAGTCCGTTCTGGGGTAGTGAGGCTAGGGAGAGGCAGGGCCTTCACGGTCCTCGTCATCGGTCGCTGACACGCACACTGTGACCTCCTGCTCAGACTGGTTCTGCACAGGTATGGAGACCGTTTGGGATACCGATCCCCCCCCGCTCTTTTGTGAAGCAGGGATAACTTTGGCGATTACGGGCCCATCACCGGTGTTGTAGTAAATGGTCGTGTGGGCGAGGTTCTTCAGGGGCTTTCCGTCGGTGCCAGTTGTGGGCTCAGTATAGGAAATGGTGACGGTGGAGTGGGGTGGCTTTATGCGCACCTTGCTGGTATTACCGCATTTGGTCCAAGCGCTCGAATAGGGAGGTGCGATCGTTCCTTCCAGAAAGCTTGCCCCACAGCCCGCCAGCGCGAGAAACGCTGGGAACATTCCTGCGAGCAGTAGTATTCGCTGACAGCCGGAGCGTAAACGCATTCGTCTACTTTAGGCCAATTCAAAATGCCGTGCAAGCGTTCACGGCACCTTCCACTTTGTCCCGTTCGGAAATTCGGAATGAGACCATCACGCATATGCCACATTCGACTTGTCGTTTGAAAAGCAAAAACCCGCTGTGATACAGTCGCTGGTCATTGCATTGCCAGTAGGACTGCCTCTCTGGTCCCATCGTCTAGCTTGGCCTAGGACGGAGCCCTCTCAAGGCTCAGACACGGGTTCAAATCCCGTTGGGACCACCAATTTTTTCACGCAGTTAGCACAACCGTGGCGGTTCACACCCTGCCATTGTGCTAAATTTGTGATAGTCGTCCTTAAACACCTGCACGGCTTCGCGCAAATTTTCCGGCGCGAGATGCGCATAGCGCTGCGTCATCCGTCCGTCGCGATGCCCAAGCAACCGTTGCACCCGATAGAGATCGACGCCTCGCTGCACGAGTGCTGACGCGAAGGTATGCCGCAGGTCGTGAAAGCGAAAGTTCGTCACGCCTACGGACTCGCAGGCTCGCCGAAAGGCCGTCGTGACCATGTCGGGCGTGACCGGTTCTCTGTCGGGAGTGTGTTGAAGGAACACGGACCCACTCGCTAACGGTCGGCAGGGTTTCAGGACTTCCAAGGTTTTC
>JBDTWG010000579.1:0-2119 GCA_040006855.1 Nitrospira sp. | reverse complement strand
GGAGAGATTTCATCGGCCAGGATAAGCCGATTGTGAAAGACGCCGAACTCCAATTTGAAATCAACCAGCAGCATATGTCGCTCTTTAAAGAACGGCAACAACACCGCATTAATCTTGTGACCCAATTCACGCATCTCCCGCAGCACCGCCGGAGTCGCTACATTCAACAGGCGAAGGTGATCGTCGTTCACGAGCGGATCACCCAACGCGTCGTCCTTATAATAGAACTCGATGATTGCCGGCTCGATGGCCACCCCTTCTTTTAAGCCCAGCCGTTTGGCCAAACTCCCCGCGACGATGTTCCGCACCACTACCTCGACCGGCACAATCGTCACCTTCTTGGTGCGCATCTCGCGGTCGCTCACCCGTTCGATGAAATGGGTGGGAATACTCTGCTGCTCCAACAGGCAAAACAGCCGCTCCGAGACCTTGTTGTTGATGATCCCCTTGTCGAGGATGGTGCCGCGCTTCTGCGCATTGAAGGCCGTGGCGTCGTCTTTGAAGTACTGCAACACCTGATCAGGCCGATCGGTCGTGAAAATCTTCTTGGCCTTCCCCTCGTAAATCATGGTGCCTGTAGGTTCGCCAGTCATTCTCTACCCTCCACTACCGCGCGAACAATTCAAGAATGTCGTCCAGCGGTCTGACGGTCCCCAGCAATGTCGGATGTCCGAAGCGTCGATTATGACGGTATTCCTTCACCTGTTCGAGCGCACGGATCAGGCTGTGAAATTCTTCGAGCTTTTCTGTCTCGAAATAGGTGATGAAATCAAAGTCATCCAGTCCGCTGGAGTGATACAGCTTCCGTTTCACCACATTGAGATAGGGAAGCGCGGCTTGAGTGTGTTCCTGCATGAGCGCGAGACGGGTATCCTGGTCCAGAGCCCACCAATCCGCATCTTTTCTGATCGGAATCACGATCGCATAGGATTTCGTCGGCACCTCGCTTGGCGATTGCAACTCCTTCTTCAGCTGGTCGGAAAATCCCGGCACATAAGCCGCCTTTTTGGTGAGGCCATGCAAATAGCTGGTGGCGACGAGATGCCGACCAAACCGTGTTCCCAAGAGTGAGGTCAGAAACTGTTGGGTATCCGAGAGGCCATGAGCGTGCACTCTGAACATGAAATCGGCATGATCTGATAACCCGCGGAGAAGATAGGACTCGATGACCAGCTGACTCGAGAATTGCTCAATCAATTTCTTCGCTTCCGACACCGCGATGACACGGGCATCTCCCGGAAGATCCCACCAGTCGTGATCCATTTGAAATGCGGCGAACGTGCCGTAGACTCCAGGGTCGGTCAGTAGTTTGTCCCGGTCGGCCGCCTGCACCGGCCAAGCTGTCGCCGCCAGAAGCAGCGCAACCATCAACGTCATTCTTCCCATCGCCCACAGATTCATGCCCGCCTCCTTTTGCGCCGCGACGATGCCACCGCACCGGCCCCGAACACGCGACGGAACACCTGATCAAGGTGCCGCAAATAATACATGGGATCAAAACATGCCGTGATCTCGCTGGCTTTCAAATGGGTCGTAATGAAGGCGTCCTGGCTGACCAGCTCTTGGAATCCGATCCCGCCTTTCCAGGCGGTCATGGCGTTGCGTTGCACCGCCTCGTAGGACTCTTTCCGCTGCGCCCCCTTCTCGATGAGCGCCAGCAGCAGCCGCTGAGAGAATACCAGTCCCCCGGTCAGCTCCATATTTCGCTTCATTCGCTCGGGATAGACGATCAGATTTTTCACCACATCGGTCACACGGGCCAGCATGTAATCGACCAGAATCGTGCTGTCCGGCATGATCACCCGCTCCACCGAGGAATGGCTGATATCTCGCTCGTGCCAGAGGGCCACATTTTCCATCGCCGCTAGACTGTTGCCGCGCACCAAGCGGGCCAAGCCGCAGAGATTTTCCGAAGCGATCGGATTCCGCTTATGGGGCATGGCCGATGAACCCTTCTGTCCCTCGGAAAAGTATTCCTCTACCTCCAATACTTCCGTCCGCTGCAGGTGGCGAATCTCCGTGGCGATTTTTTCGATGCTGGCCGCCAGCAGCGCCAACGCCGAGGCATAGGCCGCATGCCGGTCACGTTGCACGATTTGATTCGAGACCGGGTCCGACT
>JBDTWG010000578.1:0-2121 GCA_040006855.1 Nitrospira sp. | reverse complement strand
CTTCTTTGCCCTCCCTTGACCTCCTACGTGATCCGGCCCATTCTACTGCGCAACTGTCGACTCGTTGAGACGCGATAACCTGAGATGCGCCTCCCACCGTTGATGCATCCGCTGTTGCTGGTCGCCCTCGTGGCGATAGCGCTGCCCTCCGGCCTGCTCATCCATTTCCTGTGGCCGCATGCCACGTGGGTGTATGTGCCGCTCCATTCCACTGTGGAGGCCTTGGGCGGCTTGGCGGCGATCCTGACGGGCCTGGTGTTGCTCGCGCGAAAAGTCGAGTGGGACGATGAGCGGCTGCAGGGCATCGCGAGCGGGTTGCTGGGCATGGGGATTCTCGAAGGGTTTCACGCCGTCTCTTCTCCCGATCACGGATTCGTCTTGTTGCGCAGCGCCGCGAGCCTGCTCGGCGGCCTCGCCTTCTCATTTGTGTGGCATCCGCCGCGCATGATCGGCAGGCGGACCAGGGCGCTGATGCCCTACCTCGTCGGCGGCGGGACGGTCGCCTTCGGGCTGCTCGTCCTCACCATGCCCCATCGCTTGCCCCGCTTCACCGAGCAGGCGCAGTTCGTGCCGATGGCACTCGCGGTGAACGGACTCGCCGCCTGCTTGTTCTTCGCCGGCGCGGCCGGGTTCTGGATCGAGTCCAAACGGACCGGCAGACTGGATCACCAGCTCCTGGGGACGCTGGCGATTCTCTTCGGCCTGGCCGAAACGATGTTCCTCTTCTCGGCCCCCTGGCAGAGCGACTGGTGGATCTGGCATGGCGTGCGATTCGCCGGCTACCTGATTGCGCTCACCTATGTGAGCCGCGGCTACGTGCGGATGGTCGGCGACACCAGGGACGCGCTGGCCGAGGCCAACCGGTCGGCGCGGCGTCTGGCGGCAGAATATGCCGTGACCAGAGTCCTGGCCGAGACGGTGACGCTCAAAGACGTCGGCCATGCCGTGTTACAGGCGATCGGCGAAACCCTCGAATGGGAGTTGGGCATGTTCTGGGAGCTGGATGAGCAGGGCCAGGCCCTTCGGTTCGTGGATCTGTGGCATGTCCCGCAGATGGACGTGGAGGAATTTGTGCAGGACAGTCGCGGCCGGACATTCGTGCGGGGCGAAGGACTCGTCGGGCGGACATGGGCGGCAGGCAAGCCGATCTGGATTCCCGACGTGCTGGTGGACCCGTCGTTTCGACGGACGAAGATAGCCGAAAAGGTCGGCTTGCATGGCGCGTTTGCCTTTCCGGTGCAGAAAGGCAACGAAATCTATGGCGTCATGGAGTTTTTCTTCCACGCGATCCGCGAGCCGGATCAGGATGTCCTCGACATGGTGGGCAACCTCGGCATCAGGCTCGGCCTGTACGTCGATCGCAAGCGGACCGAAGAAGAGCTGCGCCGGACCGAAGCCCGATTGGTGGAGGAGCAGCGCCTGGCCGAAGTGGCGCGGATATTGGGGGACATCGGCCATGACCTGAAGAACCTCCTCATGCCCATCATGAGCGGGGCCCAGCTGCTGGAGGGAGAAGTGCGGGACTGTTTTGAAAAACTCCCGGAGTCGACCCTGCGTTCGATGAAGCCGAGCCATGACGTGGCGCAGGAGCTCATCGAGATGATCCGACGATCGTCCGGACGCATTCACGAACGGGTCAAGGAGATCGCCGATTCTGTGAAGGGCCTGACCCGCCCGCTCCAGTTTGCGCCCTGTCGGGTGGACGACGTCGTCGCCGGTGTTCTGGACACGCTGCGGGTCCTCGCCGATGAACGACAGGTGGCGCTCCGGACCGAGGCACTCGACCAGCTCCCGGTCATCCGGGCCGACGAACCGCGGCTCTTCAATGCGCTCTATAATCTCGTCAACAATGCCATTCCCGAAGTTCCGCCGGGCGGCTCGGTCACGGTGCGAGGCCGCACCGAGGCAGCGGGAACCAAAATCGTGCTCTCCGTCATCGATACGGGCAAAGGCATGTCGCCGGAAGTCCGCGACAGTCTGTTCACCTATCGGGCGATCAGCCGCAAAGCCGGCGGAACCGGACTGGGCACGAAGATCGTCAAAGACGTGGTGGATGCGCAGGGAGGCACGATCAGCGTTGAAAGCCAGGAAGGGGTAGGGTCGGCCTTCCACATCACCCTC
>JBDTWG010000577.1:0-2127 GCA_040006855.1 Nitrospira sp. | reverse complement strand
GTCGGTATGAGGAGAGCGAAGATCTGCTCCGGGCGAACTGGCAAAGCTGAGCACAAGGAAGCCAGCCAGGGTAGGAAGATTGACGGACAGTATTTTCCCGCGCGTGGGGGGCGGCTTGTTCCTCACGCGCCCATCCCTCACCCAAGGCTTCCTCAAGACTGCCGCCCGCGTTCCATGCAGGACGAAGGAATGGGCTAGACGGACGCCAGATTCACGATTGGCCACATTGCGGCAAAAGGAGACGCCTCATGCTCGAGACCATTGCCATCATCTTGATTGTCCTCTGGGCGCTGGGTCTTGTGAGCTCGTACACGATGGGCGGATTTATTCATGCGCTCTTGGTCATCGCAATCGTGGTCATTCTGATTCGTGTCATTCAAGGTCGACGCGTGTAGGGATCCTTGAATGGTTCTCCGCAGCGGAAAAGGGGCAGAGAGAGCCGTTTCTGCGAAGGGATCAGCATCTGTCTTGCCTACCGCGCATGCTGGCCGCGTTTCTGTTTCCCGGATCATCGAGCCATTTCACGACCAGCGCCTTTGTTCCCTCCATCACGTCTTATGGTTTCTCCGTTTCGTTCAATGAGATCACCACAACTCTCCTGCGAACCTGTATAACTGGCTCTTCACTCGTCAGAGCGCGTGCGTCATGGCGCAATCACCATGACGGGAGCTTTATAGTTCCGCGTCTCGTGGGGCGTGGTACGCCTGCTTCGTCGTTGGCCGCGCAGCTCTCACCGTTTACAAGGAATACATTTCGCGGCTTGCGGGATACGCATCATGAGGCATGCGCGGCGCTTTCAGCCATCGCGGCCGCGGCAGTTCCCGGCCGGTTGGCAGCTCGACACCTGCCTCTGCGACTGGTGCCACGCACGCTGCGGTGGACCCGCGTCGGCAGGCGCCAAGAGCACCGGGCCTGCGGCGTTGCTAACAGCCTGAGGCGATACGCGGAAACAATTCAGGGCGAGTGACCCCAATACTGCTCAAGCGCGTTGCCAGAATTGGAAACCATCCGAGCAGTCCCTGAAAGACAGACCATGGCCGCTAGGCGCCCCCAGTAGAGGCTTAATGACCCTCGCTCAGATGACCCCGAACGCATCACAGCCGCCGGATCACGTTTCACGCGGAAACGGGGCGCATGACCACGCGCAACTCTTAGAAGCGGCGCGTGGTGGACCAGTTCGCCACATGCACAGTCATTTTGTGGCCTCTCTTGATCCACCCTGAGGGCATGCCGACGGCGGACTAGACTCGCAGCTCGAAGAAACACATGGTGTCAGAAATCATTTCGTGGGTCATGGGAAGATAATGTCTTCCGCGAAGCTCCCCGCACTTCTTATGAATAGACAGGGAGGTCATGACGTTCCTCCCTGCCCATTCGCCATTCTGCTACCCAGCGCTATACGCCCGCGTGGGCCGGTCTGATCACGGGTCGTCCCTCTAGTTCCATCCGGAGGTCCTCTGCAATCCCCAACGCTCCAGCACCCGGCGTGGCAAAGAGGGAGAGCATGGCTAACACAAACATCCACCAGGCCACAGACGCGAGGTTCTGAATCGTCGTATTGGCCATGGCCACTGACTGCTCTTTCACGTCCTGAGCTTTTTCCTTCAACGGCTCGATCATGCCGATGGAGGATTGCGCCACCTCTTGCGCCTGCATCTTGGACAGCCCGAACTTATTGACCATGACATTGATGGCGGCATCCCGATCCAGCGCGGGAGTCGCTTTGCTTTCACTTCAGCGACTCCCGCATCGGTTACCTGACTGATGGAGTGGCCGCCCTGCGTCTTTTTTCAATTCACCCGGCTGTAGTTCCGGTTTTTGCGTCGCTTGCAGGATAGATTCGATCTGTTTCTTCAATCCTCTGCGGACACAGGTACGTTCGCGGTTGTTTGATCCACTACCTTCGAAACTGCCGTGCTGACTCCTTGTCCGGCTGCTTGGCCGATCGTTTGAAGGCCCGATCCAAATGCGCTGAACAACCCGCCGATCATCGTGGCCATGGCCGTCGTCGTCAGCCAGGTAAATACCACCCACGTCACACCCCACACGACCGCTGCATGATACATCCCGTCGGATCGCAACGGCGCACCGTAGAGGCGCGAGGTGACGAAGCCTCCAGTAAAGGCC
>JBDTWG010000576.1:0-2136 GCA_040006855.1 Nitrospira sp. | reverse complement strand
TAGAAGTCATACTGAAGAGATGGCTTAGCTGCTTGATGGTGAAAGAGAAAATGAGGAGGTATTCCATGCGGCCGTATCAATCGATCTCACGGATTATAATGTTGTCGTGTCTCATGGGGCTTCCTGGTTGCGCTGGCGATTCACCAAAACCTCCTGCTGATACCTTGACGTCCTCCGGTCCCGTCAAAGCGGAGGAACAGCCGGCATCCGGCGAAGTGCAAGAGCGCGGGGTCACCCCAACGCTTAAGAAACCCGGCCTCACTTCTCCGCAAGTTCTCACTCCCATGCCAATGACACCTGGGGTGGTGCCAAATCCCCCTGCGTTCGGAACTCTGCCGGGGGACTTTGCCATACGGGCTTACTTGCAGAATACCCCCTTCACCGCCCGTGACGGGGGACACCATAGCATCGACGCCGTGATCACGGTGCCTTCTGTGATCGGGCCGAATCAGCGATTCAGACTGGCTACTGTTCAACCTGATTACACGACAATCCAGGCGAGTGGTGGGTACTATATGAGCGCGGTCGGGGGGCTTGGCGGATCACCCAACACGACGCAAGGCGTACAAACGGAACTCACGACGCCTCAGAGAGATATTGCGCTGTTCAGAATAGATGGCCCCAGCCCGTCAGGCACGTTCACCATCAAGACTTACGATGGGCACTTTCTGACGGCGCTTGGCGGTGGTGCCAAGGCAACTGACGCCTTTCATACCGATGCGACGAATGCGTCGACCTGGGAATATTTTTACTTCTTGAAATGCGGGGAGTTGGGGTCTGGATACCAGTATGCCGTCAGACCTACAGGAACGGGAAACATTCCTGGCAAGGGCGATTTTGTGAGTTTCCTCACGGCGCTGGGCGGAGGCGGCCTCACGAGTCAGGCGATGACCGCTTACAGCGGACTCCAGTCCGGATCGAAATTCAAGCTCATTAGACAAAACGATGGAACCTATGCCATGCAGACGTCCAACGGGGTGAACTATGTCACTGCCGTCGGCGGAGGTGGGCTCGCAAGTGGCGACAATCTTCATACGGATGCGCGACAGGTTCAAGCGGGGGAAAAGTTCAAAATAGTGGAGCAGCCCAACTGCAGCTATACGATTCAAACGGTCAGTGGCTTTTATCTCGCGGTCGGCCCGGGATCGTCTACTATTTCGACACGGATCAGCGATCCGAATGCGGCCCCCTCAATCGGGTATAACGCAAAATTCGAGCTGATCATGCTCGGCTTATGATCAGAGCGTCAGTCGCAATAAGCTGCGCAACGTGAGGCTTATGATGTCAAGTCACGAATAACCACCGGGGGTGGGACTTCAGCGGACCGGAAAAGTTCGTAGCGCAGCGGTGTTGAGTGAAAGAATACACGTCTCCAGCCAATCAGGAGGTGCAGCATGCGAGAACACCGATCGATGTTCTTATTCGTGACGAGCTCATTTTTATTGAGCTTGGCTAGCTGCGCCGCGGAGTCAACGAAGCCCCTTTCCATGACTTCGCCGAACTCGCCCACCGTCCGAGTGGAGCAGGTCGAGGGACAACCTTCATCCGAGGATCTACCGGCGTCCACGCCGACAACACAAGAGGAAGTCACAACACCGGCCAATAGCACCCAAGTTCAGGAACGAGCCGTTCGGCAGGGAGTGGCGGGAGGCAGCGGCAACTGCACTTGCATGCGTCCCGCGGGACAATGTGTATTCAGCGCGCTAGGAGGCTGTGTCTCACACCGGGGAAATCCCTGCAACGGCGGCTGTATTATGCAACAATCCACGCCCGGGATCGGCGGAATGACTCCTTCATCCAAAGGCGGGTCCACTTACGGTCCTGTCGGACCAGGCTCCGTGGCGAAGTAGGCACGCGCACATTGGTATCACCGAGCGGTCAGACCATTTCCATGGTGACCACCTGAGGAACCGAATGATTCAGTCACGAACTATCACGGTGGTGGCGGGCATGCTTTTCCTCTTCCTGATCGGCTTGGCGCCGCCGCCAAGCAAAGCGGACGACAAGGCATCACTTGATCAATCCTCTGACATCCAAGAACGCGGCGTGGGGGGCCTCAGACGCCCCGAAGTCGCTCCCTTTTCAAAAATGTTGGAGGTGGCCCCCACGCCGCCAACACCCCAAGCCGATCTCGTC
>JBDTWG010000575.1:0-2142 GCA_040006855.1 Nitrospira sp. | reverse complement strand
GCCATCGGGGTCGGGGCATTTCGTGATTCGACCATGCCGGGAGTGAAATTTGCCGCCCATGATGCGGAGGTCATGGGCGGGTATTTTCAACGAATCCTGGGGATCCCTTCGCAGCAGGTCAACGTGGTGATCGATAACAACGCACTCAAGGACGACCTGATCGACGTGTTTGAACAGTGGCTGCCGAAACAGAGTACGTCGCAACAGACGGCGTACATTTACATTTCCGGCCGGGCCCTCGTGAATCAAGAAACCGGCGCCATCTCCTTGCTTCCCTACGATGGCTCGATAACCACCGCAAGCCGGATATTTTCGCTCGCCCGGCTGCAACGTGCCCTGACTCGGACGTCGCTGAAGCAGGCCGTGTTGATGTTGGATCTCTCCCTGGAACCTGCGCCCGGTTCCGTACCGGCCCATCCCGTGCCGCCGCAGTGGAGCCCGCAGGGCGATGAGGGTGACAAAGACCGGTTGCTCATGATGGTGGGAAATTCTGCCGTACAGGAGGCGCAAGCCTATCACCCAGGGCAGCACGGACTATTCACCTACTTCTTGTTGAAGGGGCTGCGCGGAGCGGCCGATCTCGACAAGAATGGAACGGTGTTGAGCGGAGAACTCTGCGCGTATGTGCATGGACAGGTGGCATCTATTGCGCGGTCGACCTTGAGTGATACGCAGCAGCCGATCTGCATTCCCGAGGCCGGACGGACATCCCCACTGCGGGTGCTTCCGCTCAGCAAGTCCCGCTGACAAGCCTTGGCGCGGTGTTGCCAATCGTCCTAAGATTCCTCTGGACAGACCAGCTTCTGTCTCCGTAGCATAGTCAAAAGCCGATTGAGCTCCTCTCACGACGCGCAATGCGAGTAACACGATATCGGAACATCCTCATTGTCGGAGTGATATTCCTCGCCAGTATCGGCGTGTCAGTTGCGCTTTTGGAGGTGGCCGCTGGGTATCTCTATGACCGCGCGGCGCTTGCCAATGGAAAGAGGACTATTGATCTTTATTTAGACCGGCCAACGGAATTTCGCTCGAGTGTCAAAGGAGCGGACAATGCTTCCATCACACCGCACCCGTACCTGCTTTATACCCACACACCGAATTTAACCGCGGACGGGTACAGACAGACCAATTCATTAGGATACCGGAACGAGGAGTTTGCTGTCGAAAAACCCAGCAACACGATTCGAATTCTGGTGTTAGGCGGATCCACCACCTTTATGTGGCCATTCATTAAGAATCCTGCCGACACCTGGGTCGCGCGCCTCGAAGCTAAGTTACAAGCGATTTCGAGTCAACGAGTGCAAGTGATCAATGCCGGGATAAATTATGGGACGAGCGCCGAGGCCTTAGCTGGCTATGTATTCCGACATCGGTTCCTGCAGCCGGACATCGTCATCTATCACGGAGGCGGAAACGATGTGCTGCCATTGTTTTTTGAAAATTACAATCCTGAGTATACCCACTTCAGAAGTCATGGCGGCGGCACGGTCCCGAGACCTGGAGAGAAAAAACTTCTAGCAGGCAGCAACATCGGCAAGTATCTCTATGCGAGATGGCTTGAACCGGTCGGATCGATTTTTGTCACGAAACCATTTTGGGAAGTGGATCCCCAGGTCGCGCTGGATCGGGTAAAGCGACAGGCCCCTGAAGGTTTCGAGCGTAACATCGATTATCTGGTGACATTGAGTAAGAGCTCGGGGGCGGATGTCGTCCTTTTTGGATTCTTGCAGGCAAGGAAACCATATCTGAGCAAAAACGCGGGAGCATTCAAAGGGTTCGAGGAAGCCTTGGTGGTCGGCCTCGAGAAGAACTACGATGTGCTTCAAAAAGTGGCGCATCGCCATGCCGTGCCCTTTATTATTCCCAACCAAGATCGATTCCAAGATGCCTGGTTCCAAGACAATTGCCATCTCACTCCCGACGGGGAGGAAGTCAAAGCGCAGATTATGTTTGAGGAGTTGAGGAACCACCCCCAATTTTCAAACCCCCATAGAGCGGCAGGCGTATCGACTCATTGACAGGTGTTTCACCGTCTGAGTAATATTGCCCCTCTTGCCCGCCAAGCCGGCGTAGCTCAGTTGGCAGAGCAGCGGTTTCGTAAACCGCAGGTCGGTGGTTCGATTCCACTCGCCGGCTCCAGAA
>JBDTWG010000574.1:0-2143 GCA_040006855.1 Nitrospira sp. | reverse complement strand
TCCGCTTTGTGTCGATCTTGATGGCACGCTCATCAAGACCGATCTTCTGTGGGAATCCCTGCTGGCGCTTCTCAAGCAGAGCCCGCTCTCGATCTTTCAGCTTCCATTCTGGTTGCTCAAAGGACGTGCCCATTTCAAACACGAGATTGCCCGCCGAGTGACGTTGGACGTCACGACGCTTCCCTATCAACAAGACCTGGTGGAATTTCTGTCCAGTGAACGTGAGTCTGGACGAGAGCTTGTGCTGGCCACTGCCAGTCATGTGACCCTTGCGCAGGCGGTGGCGGCTCACCTTGGGTTGTTTGACGAGCGGGTTTATGGCAGCGATGCCAAGGTGAATCTTAAGGGCGCGCGAAAGGTCGCCCTGTTGGTCGAGCGGTACGGAGCCCGCCGGTTTGCCTATGCGGGAAACTCAACGGCCGACTTGCCGGTGTGGGCCGAGGCGAACGAAGCCATCGTCGTGAATGCGTCCTCCGGGTTGGTGAGCCGCGCGCAAGCGCTGACTACAGTCAGCCGGGTCTTCAGCGAGCCGGTGAGCTGGCTGAGACTGCTGGCCAAAGCGTTGCGTGTGCATCAGTGGGCCAAGAATGTGCTGGTATTCATTCCAGTCGTCGCCTCACATCAAATCGCCGACAAGACGCTTCTGATGCAGGCTGGGTTGGCCTTCTTGTCCTTCAGCTTCTCGGCTTCTTCCGTCTACATCCTCAACGATTGTCTTGACCTGGCTTCCGATCGCCGGCATCCGCGGAAAAAGAATCGCCCTTTGCTTCCGGCCGTCTTTCGATCCCGTTCGGGATCCTGCTGGCTCTAGGGTGTCTGCTCGTCGGCGTCCTCCTGGCCGTCCTGCTTCCACCGCTGTTCCTGCTCGTGTTGGCCGGATATCTGCTCCTGACGACAGGCTACTCGTTTTATTTGAAACAGTTTGTACTGGTGGATGTGATTGTGTTGGCTCAACTCTATACCGTGCGAGTCTATGGTGGTGGTGCTGCGACGGGGGTGGTCCCGTCCCATTGGCTGCTCACCTTTTCATTGTTTTTATTCCTCAGCCTCGCGCTCGTCAAACGGTTCACCGAGCTCCGGCTCATGAGCCAGGCCGAAGGCACGGCGTTGCAGGGGCGGGGCTATTGGGTGTCTGATCTGGAGCACATTTCAAGTATCGGTTCGGCGAGCGGTCTGCTGGCGGTGCTGGTGCTGGCGCTGTACATCAGCAGCAAGGAGGTGCTCCTGTTGTACACCCACTCAGAAGTGCTGTGGCTGGTCTGCCCGGTGATGTTGTATTGGATCAGCCGAGTGTGGATGCTAGGGTATCGGAACCGGATGGATGACGATCCGGTCGTCTTCGCCGTTCGGGACCCCAAGAGTTATGTGATGGCGGCGATGATTGGCGCTATTCTGTTCCTCGCAAAATAAGGGAGCCCTGTTAGATGCCCCACCCGCCGCTGAGATGCAGGTTCGCGCCGTTGACGTAGCGCGCATCTTCGCTCAACAAGAATCGCACGGCGGCCACGGTGTCCGCCACACTTCCGATATACCCCGCTGGAATTCGTTTGACCACTCCAGCCAGTTCCGCAGGCGGTGCGCTGCCTGAGTCGATGAAGCCGGGAGAGATGGCATTGACTGTAATGCCATAAGGAGCCAGCAGTTTCGCCAGCGTGCGTGTCAGGATCAGCACCCCGGCCTTGGCGATGTAGTGGCCTGTCACATCCGGCTGGGCCACCATCTGGTCCGCATTGGCCATACTGAAGTTGATGATCCGTCCGTGTTTCCTCGCCTTCATCCCCGGTGCCACCGCTTGCCCCAGGTAAAAGATAGGATGCAAGTTCCCGTCGAACATTTCACGCCAGCCTGCTGTCGTTTCGTCGAACAGGTTCACGCGATGGTAGGGACCCGCCCCATTGATCAGCGCATCGATGGTGCCCCATTCCCGCTCGACTTGTGCGGCCAATCGTTTGGCGGATTCTGGGTCAGACACGTCGCATTGCACGGCGAGGGCCTGGCCACCGCGCGCGACAATCGCCTTGCTGGTCTCCTGAGCCGCCTCTGCGCTCGTGCGATAACAAATGGCGATGGACCACTGTTGTGAGGCCAGATCCAGCGCAATCGCGCGCCCGATCCCTTTTGCGCCCCCGGTTATGAGCGCGAC
>JBDTWG010000573.1:0-2153 GCA_040006855.1 Nitrospira sp. | reverse complement strand
ATCAGAAGGATCCTGGAACAGGCCGGCGCGCATGATATTCGAGTGGTCTCCACTGATCTGCCGCTCCTCGAGGGCCAGCGCCCTGCTCACGTCGTGGCCCTGGTGGCGTTCTGCTGTTTAGCGGCAGGATGTTCTCAGGACATGCAGGACCAGCCATCTTATCGAAGTCAGGAAGCTCCGCGATTGCATTCTCCATCCGGCAGCATTCCCCGGCACAGCCGCACGGTGATCTCGCACGAGGCGCTTGCCGACGGCCGGATGCCGGATCGCGGGAGGGAGCTCTTTCGCATCAATTGCATGCCCTGCCATGGCGAAAGCGGCGAAGGGACAGGACCGGTCGCGCCCTACCTGAGACAGCTGCCGGCCAATCTGCTGGCTCCGAGAGTTCGCGCACTGTCGAGCACACAGATCTACGATATCATCACACAGGGGAAGGACATGATGCCGTCGTTCCGGGGAGAATTGTCTGCTGACGAACGTATGATTCTCGCTTCCTTCGTGCAGTCGATGAAATCCGACCTCCCGCCCTCTCAACCGTGATCGACCACAGGTACCATGAATCTTTATGGAACTGAACTCGAAGCGATCCACTTTCCGCTCTTGGGGAATAGTGTCGTCGTGGGAATCTTCAGCCTGCTGCATATCCTGCTGGCGGCACTTTCCGTTGGTTTCATGCTGCTGGCGCCCATCCTGGAGTTCAGAGGTCGCACGAATCCCTTCGACCGCGACCTGGCGTTGAGCCTCACCAGATTCACCGTCGTGGTGTTCAGCGTGAGCACAGTGCTCGCAGTCATCATGGTTGAATTGATGATCGGCCTGTTCCCGGTGACCACGATGTGGATGTGGAATCGCTTTCGCGGCCCGATTCTCTTCGGCATGCTGGCCTTTGTCCTGCAATTGCTCGCACTCTATCCCTACTACCACTTCTGGGAGGCATTGCGGCGCTACAGCGTCCCCTTCCATACAACGCTGGGGGTGCTCGCCGCATGCTTGATGCTGCTGTGGGTGCTCATGCTCGATGGAATGGGATCCTACATGCTGACCCCGGTGAACGAGATCGGGACGTGGGAGTCTCTTTGTAATCCCACTTGGCTCCCCCTCGCCCTGCATCGAATGGGCGGAAATTTCATGATTGCGGGGTACGCCATCGCGGCTTACGGGGCCTGGCGATCGGGAGATCCCGATCTGAATACCTTGCGACCGTACTATCGTCACTTATTCGTCACCGGCTGGGCGATCGGGCTGGGAGGACTGCTGCTGCAGCCGTTCACCGGATTGCTGTATGCACTGGTTCTTCAACGCGCGGCACCGGCCGCATACGAAACCCTGCTGGACGGACCGTACCGCGTCCTTCTTTATGCCCAATTCATCCTCATCGGCCTATTGTTCGTGGGTAATTATCTGTTGCTGAAATCCAGGGGAACGCCGGTGCGAAGCATGCAGTGGTTCGATATCGGCTTTCCCGTCCTGGCGGTGCTCATGGTCTTATCGGTGGGATATCCGGACATCCGGCGTTTGTTTCTGTATGGGCTCGTGGGACTCACGGCCTGGTCCTTGGTGAGCGTCGGTCAAGCAGCCCTGACATCGAGGGAGCTGTCTGGCCCATACCTTCGCTCCCTGTCGTTGGGCATGGGATTGCTGGCGATCGTTCTGTATCTCACCATGGGAACGATTCGCGAAACGTCCCGCCGGCCAGACACGGTCAGCGGCAAGATTTCCATCGAAGACGAGATGCGGTATCAGGGTCAGTTCGAGGGAGCCATGCGCTAATGGACGTGGAACCGCTCCACCTGCCCATGCTCTATGGCCGGCTGGCCATTGCCGCCGCTGCCTTGACCCATGCCCTCTGCGCCACGTTTATCGTAGGTTCGTCTTTGATCGGTGCGGCGATCGAAACCACCGGGTACATGACGCGCAACCACCGCTTCGAACGACTCGCGCGGCTGATCGCATTCACGTTGATCCTCACCACAGCCGGCGTGTCTTTTCTCGGTGTGACACTCGTGTTCCTGTTGAACATCTTCTGGCCGCAATTCTGGAGCACCCTGTTCCACATTATGTTCTGGCCGCTGCTCCTCGAGGCCGCGTTCTTCCTTGCCGAAGCCCTATTTGCCTATGCCTGGTACTACTCGTGGGAGTGGTCGAACGAACGG
>JBDTWG010000572.1:0-2155 GCA_040006855.1 Nitrospira sp. | reverse complement strand
GCCGCCTGAATGACTGTCGCTGAGACGTGCTCATGAGGCAACAGTGAACCCTGCTGCGGAAATGCGCCTCCGAATTTCTCATTGACACTTTTCTTACCGAGTTTGAGTTCCAACCTACCGGCGGACGCATCCAGCGAGGACAGCGTGAGCTTCGCCTCCAAGTTGTGCGTGAACATCACTTTGGAATTGTCACTGGCCGCCAGCTTGCATTCCTGCGAGGGATCGAACCGATAGGTTTGCACGAGGGATTGTTTGTCGGGCACCGGAGCGCCGATGGCTTCCAGGCCCTCGATGCAAGCCGGATCGTCGCGGAGTGCTTCGGCCGTCGCCTCGGCACGGTCGAACATGCGCCACCACATGGGCTTTTCTTCCCGGCGGTGAAAGTCGATCACGTGAGCCAGGACGGTCGAAACCGCGTCGCTCGCGTTGCGCAACTTCGCCGCGCAGTCCAGCCGCGCGACGACTTCCGGCGGCAACTGTCGCGGCGCCGAGGGTGCCGATACGGAAACCGGCTTTGGGGCAGGGACGCGTTCTTCAGCCGCCGCTTTCCTGAGCCACTGCAGCAACTCGGCCGTGGATCGGCAATCGTCCTCGTTGTAGTCGCGGATGGCGTTCAGGATGGGGCTGCTCCGCCAGTCACCCGGTTGTTGGCTCTCCATCCAGCGGGCATATTGAACGATCGAGTCCACGGCCGTGGCCACCTGCGTCCCGCGCTTCGGCCGATAGAGGCGCTCCACCGACTTGATCGAATAGCTGTCCTCGCCGATGCGCAGGCCTTGGCGTACGGTCTGATAGAGATCCACGAAGACCTCGTTCCGGAGCAGCTCATCCACCTCGTCCTGGCGGCTGTCGTGCTGGGTGCTCAGCCGCCGCACGGCGCTGACTTCGTACGCCGCGTAATGGTAGATGTGCATGCCGGGATTACCCTGCCATCGCGTGAACACCCAATCCACAAAGCCCTCGAAGGCGCCCTTCTCCTCCTCACGGTCGTGGGCCCACCAATCCCTGAACTCCCATGAGCCCGGTTGTCCGTTCCGCGTACAGGCGCCGAATAGGTATTCCAATCCTCCGGCTACCAGCGGATACCCCTCCATGTCGAAAAAGACATCGGAAGAATGATCAGGCGGAAGCGCCGCCGGGCCCACAGGTTCGCCGTTCGCTCCGGCTTGGGACAGCAGTTCGTAACGCGGGGGAGTGTCTGGATTGTGGCTCCGATCTGCGCGGGTCTGGCATTGCAAGCGAGCCTGCGCGGAGAGCTTTTCCAACGAGCTGCTGTCGAGTTTGGGAATGGTTCGCCCTGCAACGGCCGAGAGGCCAGTCACCGTGGCGATGCTGGCCCGCTTCAGCTTCTTGATCTGGCCGACCGTGATGCCGGCGACCTGCACGAGATGGTCTGTCTCCTGGAAGAATTTTTCCGCATGTGATGTCCAGCGGCCGTGATCAGCTCGCGCAAGCGGTTCCGGACGATCCGTCAGTTTCCCGGTGAAGCCCTGCTGTAGGGCCAGAAACCCCTGCCTGATATAGCGATAGTAGTGGATGAAGTCTTCGACACGGAACTCCACCCGCTCCTTCGTCCCGAGGATGATCCCAAATTTCTCCGGCATGGGAACGCCTGCCACGGCGGCGAGCATCTCCGAATAACAACAGAGCTGCAGGGCATAGTAGGGCTTGGGCGAGCGGGCCAGCTTTGTATCCCACACCTGATACCGGCCGGAGGCACCAAGCAAAAGAAAATCCGTGAACCCGAAGAATGGCCCCGCTTCCAGCGCCGCCTGGTAAATGATGGGGACCTGTGCGGCCATCGCCGACAAGGTCTCGTGGCTAGCCAGGTGAAAATTTTCTCGCGGGATCTCGACTACCTGCGTTTCAGACGAGTGGAATTCCTGCAGCACCGCACGCTCATGCTGATCGCCGCTCTGCGCAATGAGTTGTTCATCGTCCGTTTGTTCGTCTGGACTGACGGCCCCTGGATTCTCCAAGTAAAAGCGATCCATCCAGGACGCGAAGGGTGATGCGAGATACCGCACGAGATCGCTGGGCGAGTAGCGCAGTTGGCCGGAGGAATCTTTCTTCACCTGTTACCGACTCCCCTCAATCTTCCAGCCCTGCCCATAGCGGTTCTTCGGCGAATCATAGCGAAATGGGCTCCCGGCGC
>JBDTWG010000571.1:0-2161 GCA_040006855.1 Nitrospira sp. | reverse complement strand
GGTCTGCATCTGCAATGTGATGTGCATGTGCACATGAATGCCTGGGCTGCCGCATTCGATCATCCCTATTTCGCCCTCACCGATGAACAGGGCCGATTCGAAATCGGCGGAATTCCGCCGGGAGCGTATACCCTGGTGGCATGGCATGCGGGCTACAACATCGTCAAATTCGTGTCCTCGCGCGCGGTATATGACGATCCGCACGTCATACGGCAATCGGTTGAGGTGACGCCGAAAGGACAGATTGAACAGCGATTCGAATTTCCCGTCCGTCCAGTGGAGGTCGAGTGGAAAATTGCCGGTGACGATGGCGAACTTCCACCGGAATGAGTGACGACTTCAAAAATCGTCGATCGATGCATGTCCTGGGCGTTTCTACACCGATAGATCCAACGGAGATTACCTTATGAAGACCGCCAAATTTCATGCGAGAGCCGCCATCGTGGCGTTGCTCGTCCTCTGCGCGCTCGTGAGTTATGAATTGAGCGGGTTCGTGCAAAAAGCCGAGGCCATTCCAGCGTTCGCCAGAAAATACGATTTCAAATGCAATGTGTGCCATGTGCCGGGCTTCCCGAAGCTCAATGATTTCGGCAATCTCTTTAGAGATCGTGGCTATCAACTGGGGTCGGACGCGGATCTGCCGACATATGAAGGCATCGGCATGGGATTCTGGCCGGTCTCCATCCGTACGACGGTGGGGTATCAGTCCGCTCAGCTGCGGACCGAGGGCAGCGGCGTCACGACGGGCGGATTTGGATTCACCGGATTGGATCTCTTGAGTTTCGGTACCCTCCATCGTGACATCGCGTTTGGCGTCGTCTATACGCCGGGACTCGGTAGCGCGGGCTTCGGCACGGGTGCGTCAGACGGGGATCTCGAAAGCGCGTTCGTGCGTCTCATGCGGTTGGAACGTTATTTGGGGGTCAAGGATGAACCCGGCCGCTATCTACTCAATTTGCGGGTGGGAAAATTTGAGCTCGATCTGCCGTTCAGCGAAAAGCGCAGCCCGACCCTCAACACGCCGTTTGTGATGTACCATTACACACCTGGAACACCGTACACCGCGACCGTCGGCGGGACGTCGACGAGTTCCTACCTGAATCCGAATACTTTTCTGTTGGGAGACAATCAACCCGGAGGAGAACTGTCGGGTATCACCAAGACCCCCGCCACGGATGGCTATTTCAGGTATTCTCTCACCGCGCTCGCCACGAACGCCTTTTCCGGTCCGTTGGGCGGCTGTCCTCCCAATACGCCCTGCGGCACGGGAGGTCGAAACGTGAATTTTTATGGCCACATGACTCAGTCGTTCGGGGGCTATGGGATCGTGACCGGCCAGCGGGTGGGCCTATTTGGCGCCTTTGGGCAAGCGCCGACGATGGTGAACGCGACCTGTCCGACTTGCCAAGGCATTGCCGGGAGCGGGCAGCCATTTAGCAGGATCGGACTCGATTTCAGCCTGACGTTCAACGGAGAATTCAATGTGTTCGGCGCGATCATGCATGGACACGACAGCAAGCAGTTGTTTGCATCGCAAGGTATACCCACGCCTCAAAACGCGTCATGGCATGGCGCCTTTGTCGAATTGGACTATTATCCCACGCAGTTTTTCGACATGCCCGATTGGTTTTTCGCCTATCGGTATGATGTGATTCGCAATGAGAGGCAAGGCGACTCCAACAGCGAGACCTTCCCCGGGAATTATAACGACGTCGACTCGCATACGGTTCTCGTGCGGTACTTCATTCATCAGTCCTCGAGGACGGATATCGCGTTCCACGCCGAATATAATGCGTATCGCACGCAGGCTGTCGGGCCGAATAGAGGCGATTTGAGAGGGCAAACGATGCTGGTCGGATTAGATTTTGCGTACTGACGCCTGTTCCATTCTATGTCCAAGGGCCGCGCCATGAAGACGATGATTGGCCTGCAATTCACTCTTGCCGCATGTCTCTTCATGACCGGCTGTCTGACGTCGATGCCGAAGAAGGAGGAACCTTGCTGGTCATGCAATGAACAGCGAATGGTACGGATTACATCCATGGGAGGCAAGGCGCTTTCCTCCCACGGTCACCCCTTCACCCATCCGCTGTCGTTGGAAAAGAACGCATGGGAGGCGGTGTTGCGAAGCATGCATGTGCGGAGTATCCATCGCCCCTTG